>JAQBPZ010000056.1 GCA_028287225.1 Gemmatimonadota bacterium | reverse complement strand
GCATGCGCTTCGATGGCAACAGCGCCTTCGGCCAGAGCCTCGGGCTCCAGAAGTACCCGAAGGTGAGCGGCTCCTATGTCCTCTCCGACGAGGCCTTTTGGCCCAAGACCCTCGGCACGATGAAGCTACGCGCCGCTTACGGGCAGAGCGGCCGCGCGCCGGGCGCCTTCGACGCCGTCCGCACCTGGACCTCCTATAGCTGGGGCGGCGCCTCCGCCTTCATCCCGCGCAACCTCGGCAACTCCCTCCTCGGCCCCGAGCGCACCTCGGAGATCGAGGCGGGCTTCGAGAACTCCATCCTCGATGGCCGCCTCAGCGTCGACTTCACCTGGTACAAGCGGACCACCAAGGACGCGCTCTTCGCCGTCAGCCAAGCGCCCTCAGAGGGCGGCTGGGGCAGCCAGCTCGAGAACGTCGGGAAGCTCCAGAGCAACGGTGTGGAGCTCGGCGTGAACGCGAACCTCATCCAGCGGCCGAACTTCGGCTGGGATGCCGGCTTCACCTACTCCACCAACTTCAGCAAGGTGATCAGCCTCGGAGGCGCCGCGCCCTTCACGATCGGCAACAACGGCTGGATCAAGGAGGGCTCGGCCATCCCCGAGATCCGCGGCTTCTGCGTGGCCAACCCCGACGAGTTCGCGGCGCCGGTGCGCAAGGCGGACTGTGACTACGGCCCGAACACGCCGACGCACACCATCTCCGGCAACTCGAGCTTCACCCTGCCGGGCGGCTTCAACCTCTCGACGCGCGGCGAGTACCAGGGCGGTTCCTACGCCTACAGCCTGCTCGACGGCGAGGCGATCGTCCGCGGCATCCGCTGGCCCTCGTGCTTCAACGCCTATCCGGCGATCGACTCGGGCGATCTCTCCACCGTGCCCGCCTCCATCCGCGCGCGCTGCATGTCCGCCTACGCCATCCGCGACTACGCCATCTTCCCGATGGATTTCTTCCGGCTGCGCGACGTCACCCTGCGACGCTCCTTCCCGCTGCACTTCGGCGGCACCTCGAGCGCGCAGATCTCGCTCAGCGGCCAGAACCTCTACTGGTGGAAGAAGGCGCAGGACTCGCTCATCGATCCCGAGACCTCGGGCGGCTTCACCAGCCAGTCCGGCATGTCGCAGCAGGTCCGCAGCGTCGGCGGCAGCATCCCGATGCCTCGCACCTTCCTGATGTCCGTCCGACTGACCTACTAACCGAGACCTCCTTCACATGCCGAGATACAACCCCCGCACCGGAATGTGGCGCGCGCTCGCGCTCGCCGGCGCGCTCGCCGGCCTGACCGCCTGCGACTTCACCGTCACCAACCCCGGTCCCACCGCGGATCGCTTCCTCACCGACACCCTCTCGCTCGCCGCCCAGGTGAACGGCGTCGCCTACAGCCTCGGCGACGGCATGAACTACCAGGTGCTGCACAGCGCTGTGGTGTCGCGCGAGCTCTTCCCAACGGGTCAGAGCGGCCAGTTCGGCATCGAGCCGCGCAACTGGGTCGGGTTCCTTGTCACCGAGGAGCAGGGCCTGCCGTGGAATCCCCTCGCGCGCGCCCGCTGGCTCTCCGATCAGTCGCTCATCAAGATGAAGGCGGCCCTCGGCGACGCCTCCTTCGCCAAGCATCCCACGGTGGCGCAGGCGCTGATCTGGCGCGGCTTCACCTATCGCGTGCTCGGCGAGGCGATGTGCTACGCGGTCATCGACAAGGGTCCGGCCACGCCGGCGCGCGACAACCTCGTGCGCGCCGAGTCGGCCTTCACCGCCGCGATCACGGTTGCCACCGCGGCGAACAACACCCCCCTCGTCAACGCCGCCTACGCCGGCCGCGCCCAAGTCCGCGTGGACCTCGCCGACTGGACCGGCGCGGTCTCCGACGCCGCGAAGGTGCCGACCAGCTTCAAGTACCAGATGCCCTACTACGCGAACGTCGACGAGTACGGCTACAACCGCACCCAGTGGTCGTCCAGCTCGCAGTCGTTCTACAAGGCGACCTCCGCGTGGGGCACCTGGTACGCCAGGTACTACAATGCCACGAAGGATCCGCGAGTGCCGTACACCCTCACCAGCCTCACCGGCGCCGGCGCCTTCCCGCCGGTGGGCAAGGTGCCCTGGTGGCCGCAGGCCAAGTACGTCGTGAACACGGCGGGGGTCAACCTCGCCACCGGCCGCGAGGCACGGCTCATCGAAGCGGAAGCCGCGCTCCGTGCGTCCGACATCACCACCGCGATGGCGCTGATTGACGCCAACCGCGCCTCGGCTGGCGCCACCGTCGCCCCGCGTCCGGCCAACATCACCGAAGCCTGGACGCTGCTCAAGCAGGAGCGCGGCATCGAGCTCTGGCTCGAGGGACGCCGCCTTCCCGACATGCGCCGCTGGGCTGCCAGCCAGACTCCGGGCGCGCTCGATCCGCTCGAGGTCATGGGCCCCGCGTCGTACCTCGAGAGCCAGAACATGTGCTTCCCCTTCTCGCGCGACGAGCTCAACACCAATCCGAACCTTACCAAATGAGCATGCTCCCATTCATGACGCGACGGCTCTTCGTCGCGGGCGCGCTGGCCGTCACAGCCGGCGCCGCCCCGCTCGGCGCGCAGTCGGCCGACACCACGCAGATCGTCGTCCGCGCCGGCACCGTCATCGACGGCGCCGGTGTGGCGCGGCGCAACATGGACGTCGTCGTGCGCGGCGGCCGCATCGCCGCAGTGCGCCCGTCACGCGGGCGCGCTGACGTCGACCTCGGCAACCGGGTGCTCGCGCCCGGCCTGATCGATACCCACGTCCACCTCGGCTGGTACATCAACACCGAGGGCAAGCTGCACCAGCGCGACGATGGGGACGACGAGGGCACCGCGATCATCAACGCCACTGGCAACGCTCAGCGCATGCTCCAGGCGGGGTTCACCACCGTCCAGAGCGTCGGTGGCGCCGAGGACGCGCCGGTGCGTGATGCCGTGGCGCGCGGCGTGATCGCCGGCCCGCGGATTCTCACGTCGCTCGGTTCGCTGAACGAGAACGCGGGCCCGCCTGACTCCATCCGCGCGGTCGTGCGGCGCTTCAAGCAGCGCGGCGCGGACCTGATCAAGATCTTCGCCTCGAAGAGCATCCGCGACGGCGGCGTGCAGACGATGACCCAGGACCAGCTCGACGCCGCCTGCGGCGAGGCGAAGGCGCAGGGGCTCCGCTCGGTCGTCCACGCCCACGCCGCCTCGGCGGCGAAGGCCGCCGTGCGCGCCGGCTGCAGCCAGGTGGACCACGGCGTGCTCGTCGACGACGAGGCGCTCCAGATGATGGCGAAGGCCGGCACCTGGTTCGAGCCCCAGTGCGAGCTCGTGAACCGCAACTACCTCGACCACAAGGAGTGGTTCCGCGGCATCGGGAACTACAACGACGAGGGGTTCGCCGCGATGGAGCGCGCGGTCGTCCTTCGCCGCGAGCTCGTCAAGAAGTACCACGCCGTGCCGGGCCTCAAGGTGATCTACGGCACCGACGCCGTGGCCGGTGCCCACGGGCAGAACGCGCGCGACCTGGTGTGCCGCGTGCGCGAGAACGGGGAGACCGCGATGGACGCGCTCACCTCCGCCACCTCGCTGTCGGCCGAGTCGCTCGGCCTCGGCAAGGAGATCGGGCGGATCGCGCCCGGCTACCAGGCCGACCTCGTGTCGTTCGACGGCGATCCACGCGTCGACGCGAACGCGTTCATGCGCGTGTCGTTCGTGATGAAGGGCGGCGTCGTGCACCGGCAGCCCCCCTCGTTCGCCGGTCCGCGCCGGCGCTACCCATGACCATCGGTCGTGCGGCGGGCGTTTTCGCGCTCGCCGCCCTCCACGCACTGCCCGCCGCGGCGCAGCGCGTGGAGTGGCCCGTGCCGAGCGGTGATCCCGGCGCGATGCGCTGGTCGCCGCTCACCCAGGTGAACCGCGAGAACGTCGGACGTCTCGAGGTCGCGTGGACCTGGCAGACGGGCGAGCGGAATGTCGCTGCCGCGCCGGGCCAGAAGCCCTCGCGTCCCGGCCTGTTCCAGACGTCGCCCGTGGTGATCGGCGACACGATGTACCTCTCGACGCCCTACGCCGCGGTGGCGGCGCTCGACGCCAGCACCGGCCGCCAGCTGTGGAAGTATGACCCCGAGGTCTGGCGCGCCGGCCAGCCGTCCAACGGCACCGGCTTCGTGCATCGCGGCGTGGCCACCTGGACCGACGGAAAGTCGCGGCGCGTGTTCATCAACGCGCGGTGGCGGCTCGTCGCGCTCGATGCGGCCACCGGCAAGCCGATCCCCTCCTTCGGCGAGAAGGGCGAGGTCGACCTGGTGAAGAAGTTGCGCCGGCCGGTCAACCGGCTGCACTACACCAACACCTCGCCGCCGGTGGTCTTCGGCAACGTCGTCATCGTCGGCAACGGCGTCGGCGACAGGCTGCGCTACCCCAACGACGTGCCCGGCGACGTGCAGGCGTTCGATGTGCGCACCGGGCAGCGGGTCTGGAGCTTCAGGACGATCCCCGACTCCGGCGAGTACGGCTGGAAGACCTGGGAGAACGGCTCGTACAAGTACATGGGCCACACTAACGTCTGGGCGCCCATGAGCCTCGACGCCAGGCGCGGGCTCGTCTTCCTGCCCGTGAGCACGCCGACCAACGACTGGTACGGCGGCGATCGCAAGGGGGACAACCTCTTCGCCGAGTCCGTCGTCGCGCTCGACGCGCGCACCGGCCGGCGCGTGTGGCACTATCAGGTCGTGCACCATGGGCTGTGGGACTACGACCTGCCTGCACCACCGGTGCTCGCGACGATCTCGTGGAAGGGCAAGCCGCGCGACGTCGTCGCCGTGCCGTCCAAGACGGCGTGGATCTACGTGCTCGACCGCGTCACGGGAAAGCCGATCTGGCCGATCCCCGAGCGTCCGGTGCCGCAGAGCGACGTGCCGGGTGAGCGTACCTCGCCGACCCAGCCGATGCCGTCGCGTCCCGCGCCTTTCAGCATGCAGGAGGTGACCGAGAAGGACCTGATCGACTACACCCCTGAGCTCAAGCGGCGCGCGCTGGAGATCTTCCAGAAGTACCGCACCGGCCCGATCTTCACCCCGCCGTCGATGCAGGGGACCATCACCATCCCCGGCTCCATCGGCGGCGCGGGATGGGGCAGCACGGCGTACGATCCGGAGAGCCACACCCTCTTCGTGAAAGGGACCAATAACCCGGCGCTCTACCGGGTCGAGAAGGGAATACCCAACGACACGATCGGCTACGACTACACCGCTGACCTGGTGCACAGCGGACTGGGCGTGACGGTGGATCCCGATTCGGGTGCCGCGGATCATGCCCCCCCCGAGCAGCTGCCGCTCATCAAGGCGCCCTACGGCACGATGACGGCGATCGACATGGACACCGGCGAGCAGCGCTGGCAGGTGACCCTGGGTGATACACCCTCGATGCGCGCGCATCCGCTACTGAGGGGCATCTCGCTTCCCCCGCTCGGCGTCGCGGGCGCGGTCGGTGGCACGGTGACGAAGGGCGGATTGATCTTCGCCACCGGCGGGGGCACCGTCCTGTATGCGCTGGACACCCGCGATGGCCGCGTGGTCTGGCAGCACGCGCTCCCGGCAGGCCGCGGGTACTCGAACCCGATCACCTACCGCACGGCGGACGGAACGCAGTACCTCGTGATCGCGACCGGCGGGGGGGAGCGCGCGGAGCTGGTGGCGTTCTCGCTCCGGAAGTGAGCGGGCGCGGCGCCCGGACCACCGCCTGGCGCCGCGCAGAAGGAGCACACGCGCGCAACGAGAAAGCGGCAGCGATGTAGGTGCAGCAAGCCCTCGAGGCTACCAACAATTACGATTCGGGCCCCGGCTTTGGATGTATGGATTGCGATTGAGCGCGCGTAGAATCACCAAACAACGCGCGCCTCGACACCTGGTCCACCGTGCATCTCGCGGCGCCGTCGATCGTGATTTTCCGCGACAGCTTTCGCGGTATCGCGCAAGCCATTATCCTTCGCAGTGAAAGCAGGCCCCGGGCGATCATCGCCCGGGGCCTGCTTGCAGTTTCAGGCACAGTGCAGCGCGATCGTGCCCGAAAATCTTCAACGCCACCACCTGCTCGACCGTAACAGCTTGAAGGCGGTTGGTTATCTTCCGCCTCCAACCGCAAACGGCACCGCGACTCTCGTCGGCCTCCGAGTCCGCCGCCATCCCTCCTCATTCGTCCCCTCCCGCACCGATGATGCTTCGACCGTTCCGCGTCCTGGCAATTGTATTGGCTGCCGCCTTGACCGTGCTCACTCCCCCAGCCGGAGGGCAGGTCGCGGCGACCGGCCGCATCACCGGCATCGTGCGCGATAGCGCCTCCGGCCTTCCCCTGAGCGCGGTGCAGGTTCTCGTCACCGGCACCCGGCTCGGCGTCCAGACCAACGACGCCGGCCGCTTCACCATCGGCGCCGTCCCCGCCGGAGTCCACGCGCTCGAGACCCGCCGCGTCGGATACCGCAGCGGACGGCTGGCCAATGTGCAGGTTGCCGCCGGCGGCACGGCCGACGTGACGATCAGCCTCTCCACGATCGCGCTCTCGCTCGAGGCCATCGTCACCACGGGTCTCGTCGATCCCACGAGCGGCACGCGCGTGCCGTTCACCGTGGGCCGCGTCAATGCGGAGGACACCCCGGTGCCCGCGACGAATGCCGTCGAGACGATCCAGGGCCGCATCGCCGGCGTGAGCGTGACGCCGAGCGGCCAGCCGGGCGGCGGGACGAACATCCTCCTGCGCTCGCCGACCAGCATCAGCAAGTCGACCGCGCCGCTCGTCGTGGTGGACGGAGTCATCCAGACCCAGTCGTTCGCCGGCTCCTCGGCCGATCTCGAGTCGATGGACATCGAGAGCGTCGAAGTCGTGAAGGGCGCGGCGGCAGCATCGCTGTACGGCTCGCGCGCCTCGAGCGGCGTCATCCAGATCCGCACCAAGCGCGGCAACTCGCTGCCGAGCGGCGCCACCCGCATCACCCTGCGCTCCGAGATGGGTACCAACTCGCTCGGCGGGAAGATGGACTTCGCGCAGTACCACTACTACCTCACGAACGCGAACGGCGAGTACGTGAACGCGGCCGGCGTCGTGGTGCCGCGCACCCAGCGCGTCGCCAAGCCGGTGTACGCGCGCTTCCAGGACACCCCGTACCTCGCGCCGACGTATGATGCGGTCGCGGAGTTCTTCAATCCGAGCACGTCGATGAAGAACACCCTGACCGTGGCGCAGAACACGGACCGCACCAACTGGCTGATGTCGTTCAACAACGGCAAGGACGGCGGCGTGGTCCTCAACAGCGGGACGTACAACCAGAACAACTTCCGGCTGAACCTGGACCACCAGCTGCGCGATGATTTCAAGGTGTCGTTCAGCGGCTACCACAGCCGCTCCGATCGTCAGAACCTCAACGACAACACCTTCTTCGCCCTGATCAACCAGGCGCCCGACGTCAACCTCCGCCAGCCGGATCCGGACGGCACGCCGTACATCTTCCAGCCCGATCCGGAAGGCCGCGAGGGCAACCCGCTGTACGTGCTGGCCACGGAGCAGAACACGCGCCGTCGCAATCGCACCCAGGGAAGCCTCGAGGCGCGCTTCACGCCGCTGTCGTGGCTGAACTTCGACAGCAACATCAGCTATGACCGCTCGGACCGCCGGAACGACTACTTCCTCGACGCGGGCTTCAAGAGCAGCTCGGGTGCGGTCAGCTCCGGGCAGATCAGCCGGGTGTCCGGCCTGACGGACGCGCTCAACGCGTCGGCCAGCGCCAACCTCCTCGGCGCCTTCGGCGACTTCACGCTGCGCTCCACGCTGCGCGCGCTGATCGAGCGCGAGACCAACGAGGGGACGACGGCGACCGGGACGGACTTCGCCACGCCGGGCGTGACGAGCCTCAACAATGCGACGCGCTCCACGGTCACGTCGTTCGTGGAAGACATCCGCTCCACCGGCTACGCCGGCACCGCGGCGGTGGACTACCGGGGCAAGTACATCCTCGACGGGCTCGTGCGCCGCGACGGCAGCTCGCTGTTCGGACCCGAATCGCGCTGGAACGTGTACCATCGCGTGAGCGGTGCGTACCGGATGGCCGAGGAGCCGTGGTGGCCGATCGCGGCGATCAGCGAGTTCAAGCTGCGCGCCTCGCAGGGCACGGCCGGTGGCCGCCCGAGCTTCAACGACCAGTTCGAGACCTTCGACTACCTCGCCGGCGGCGGGCTCCAGAAGGTGACGCTGGGCAACCGGACGCTCAAGCCCGAGCAGGCGACGGAGACGGAGCTCGGCCTGGACATGATCGTGAAGGAGCGCTACTCGCTGCAGCTCTCGTACGCGCGCAATCGCGTCGTCGACCAGCTGCTGCTCATCCCCCTGTCGGCTCCGCTCGGCTACACGTCGCAGTGGCAGAATGCCGGCACGGTGGAGGGCAACACGCTCGAGGCGACGCTGGAGGCGAACATCATTCGCCGCCCCACGCTCAGCTGGAAGGTCGGCATCGTGGCCGATCGCTCGCGCAACAAGATCACGGAGTTCAACCGCTCCTGCTTCCAGACCAACGTGATCGGATATCGCTGCGCCGGCGAGTCGCTGGGCGCGATGTACGGCTTCCGGTTCATCGGGGACGGCAGCGAGCTGCCGGGCGACGTGGGCGCGCGCGCGACCGAGTTCCAGCGGAACGATGAGGGGCTCCTCGTCTGGGTCGGGGCCGGCAATGCCTACACCGAAGGCGAGACCAAGAAGCTCTGGGGCACCACGACGACGATCGGCACGAACAGCTACGCGTGGGGCATGCCGATCACGCTCCGTGACGCCACGGGCAACGCGTCGGTGGTGAAGATCGGCGAGGGCACGCCGGACTTCCACGTGGGCCTCTCCAACAACGTCACCTGGAAGAACTTCAACCTGTTCGGCCTGGTGGATCTGGTGAAGGGCGGTGCCATCTACAACCAGACCAACCAGCGCATGTACCAGTACGGCCGCAGCGCCGACGTGGACCAGACGGGCAAGCCGCAGGAGCTGAAGAAGACGACGGACTACTACGTCTCGCTGTACGCAGCGAACAGCCCGACGAGCTACTTCGTGCAGCCGGCGGGGTTCGTGAAGCTCCGCGAGCTGTCGGTGCGCTACAAGCTGGACAACGGCTTCGCCAGCCGCCTCGGCGCACGCGGCGCCTCGGTGGGCGTGATCGGGCGCAACCTGCTCACGTGGACCGACTATCGGGGCTACGACCCCGAGGTCAACAACTCCGATTTCCCCAACACCATCCGGCTGGACAGCTTCGGCTATCCGCGGTACCGCACGTTCACCGGCAGCGTTCAGCTGGACTTCTAAATCATGACGATTCCCATGCAGAATAAATTCCTGATCGTCGCGGCCGCGGCCATGTCGCTGGGCGCCGTGGCGTGCCAGGACCTGGAAGTGACGAATCCGAACAAGCCGGATGCGGAGCGCGCCACGCAGCAGCCGACGAGCGTGGAGAGCTTCGTCTCCACCTCGTTCCGCAGCTACTATCCCACCTCGGGCCACGGCAACTATCCGTCGTGGGCCCTGTCGACGATGGCCGACGAGGTCACGTCCGGCTTCGCGGACTTCGGGCAGCTCGAGCCGTCGGTCATTCCGCGCCCGAACTGGAACAACAGCCCGGTGAACGCGCGCGCCAACGTCAACGAGAATCCCTGGTACGGCATGTACCGGACGATCTCCTCGGTGAACGATGCGCTCGTTGCGCTCAACGGCGGGCTCGTGATCCGGGATGCCGCGAGCACGGCACGCGCCCGGACGGTCGCCAAGTTCATGCAGGGCGTGTCGCACGCCGCGCTCGCCACGTACTTCGATTCGGCGCTCGTGGTGGACGAGTCGGTGAAGCTCGACACGATCTCCTCGCCGCGGTTCGTGGGCTACGCCACGGTGAGCAAGGCCGCCATCGCGCAGCTCGACTCGTCGATCGCGATCGCGACGCGCAGTCCCGCCTTCACCCTGCCGCCCGACGGCTGGCTGTACCAGGCGATGACGCGCGACCAGCTCGTGCGCCTCGCCAATTCCTATGCGGCCCGCACGCTGGCGTATACCCCGCGCACGCGGGCGGAGCGGGACGCCGTGGACTGGGCCGAGGTGATCCGGCGCGTCGACGCGGGAATCCAGACGGACTTCTCCCCCGTGGCCGGCGACAGCAGCATCCTGCGGGATGACTGGAAGCGTCTGCTCGCCCGCGTCCGTACGGGTCCGCCGAGCGACTACGGGCGTCCGAGCTACGCCCTGCTCGGACCCGCCGACTCCACGGAGGGCTACGTCAACTACCTGAAGACGCCGCTCACCAGTCGGACGGCGTTCCAGATCAGGACGAAGGACCGTCGCATCCATGCGGCCGGCACGCCCGCGGTGGCTGGCGCGTACATGGGATACAACGCCTCGACGATCTTCGCGATCTCGCGCGGCTCGTGGCGCTTCTCGTACTACTACTTCAAGCGGTACGGCACGGGCTCCACCTGGTACTCCTCGCCGCAGCCGACGGTGACGGTCACCGAGATGAACATGCTCAAGGCCGAGGCGCTCATCCGCCTCAACCGGCCGGCCGAGGCGCTGCCGCTGATCAACGCGACGCGTGTGGCCAACGGGCAGCTGCCCCCGGTGACCATCGCCGGTCCGCCGGACGAGGCGGGCTGCGTGCCGCGCAAGCTGAGCGGCGCGTGCGGAAGCCTCTGGGATGCGCTGCGGTACGAGAAGCGGATCGAGCTGTACGGCGTGGACGGTGTGACGGCGTTCTTCGACGCACGCGGATGGCAGACGCTCGCGGCGGATTCGTTCGTGCACCTGCCGATCCCGGGTCGCGAGCTCGCGGTGCTGGTGCGGCCGCTGTACACGTACGGCGGCATCGGTGGCCAGTTCAGTGCCCCGGCACCGGATCCGGAGCGGTGCCCGGTCGCCATGGCGCGCTGTCAGTAGCTCCGGCAGTCGCATGAACAGCGGGGGCCGTGACGACGTCACGGCCCCCGCTGTAGTTCCGCCGTCGTCAACGGACACGGCGGTGCTGCCGTATCGCTAGGCAAGGCGCGCATCCTCACCGTGAATGCGCAGCGTCCTTGTCCAGGCACCTTCCTCTCTCCCCGCTCAGCTCCATGCAACCTGTCCGCCGTCCCCGTACCACATACCTCGCGCTGCTGGCCGCGCTCGTCGCCGTTCCGTCACTGTCGCACGCGCAGCAGGGGACCACACCTCGCCGCCCCTCGGTGCCGATGGACTCGGCGCGCGCCGCGCTGCTCTATGTGAGCGACCGTCCCGCGGATCTCCCCAAGGCCGACTACGCGCGCCAGATCGAGCAGAAGCGCAAGACCGACAGCACCTACGCGGTGCGCAGCGCGGGCGTGATGGAGTTCCGGAAGGTGACGTACAAGAGCCGCGTGGATGGCATGACCATCCCGGCGTACGTGTTCGCGCCGCTCACCAAGCGTGGCACGAAGGGACACCCGGCCCTGGTGTGGGTACACGGTGGCGTGCATGGCGACTGGGGAACGAACATGTTTCCGTTCGTGCGCGAGGCGGTGCAGCGCGGCTACGTCGTCATCACCCCCGACTATCGCGGCAGCACGGGCCACGGCGCGGCGCACTACGAGGCCATCGATTACGGCGGGAAGGAAGTGGACGACGCCATCTCGGCGGTCGACTATCTCAAGACGCTGCCGTACGTCGACATGGACCGCCTCGGCATGATGGGCTGGAGCCATGGCGGGTTCATCACCGCGCACACGCTCTTCCGGGACGAGCACCCGTTCAAGGTCGGAGCGGCCATCGTGCCCGTGACCAACCTCGTGTTCCGCCTCTCGTACAAGGGCCCGGGCTACCAGCGCGACTACGCGGCGGAAGAAGGGATCCGCGGCCTCCCGTTCGAGAATCGGGCCGAGTACATCAAGCGCTCGCCGGTCTTCCAGGCGGCGAACCTGAAGGTGCCGCTGCTCGTGCACGTGGCGACGAACGACGAGGACGTGAACTTCGTGGAAGACCAGCAGATGGTCTACACGCTGCGCGCCCTCAAGCCGGATCTCGCCGAGACGAAGATCTACGTGGATCCCGCCCCCTGGGGCGGCTCCGTGGGCCATGCCTTCAGCCGCCGCGTGGATCCGGTGACGCTGGAGCGCGTGGATTCGCCCGCGCAGATCGATTCGTGGAACCGCACCTGGGCGTTCTTCGAGTGGTCGCTGCGCCCCTACGAGGATCGGTCCAAGCCGCTGCCGCCGGTGCGCACCGCTCCGTGACGTACACGACAGACGCCCGCCAGGTCATCGACCTGGCGGGCGTTTCCTTTGTGGTATGGTCACCGCGCCCGCCGCGCTGCTCCACCAGCCGCGCCCTCGCACCCGGATCGCCGGACGCGGCTTGTCCACCCTCCCTCCACTGTCGAGTCAGCGAGTGGGGAGCGCTGAAGTCGCACCGGGCTGCTCCTCGGTCCCTGCCGGCCGCAGGATGTACGGAAGGCCATGCCGTCGCAGGCGCTCCTCGGTCCATCGCGCCACCATCGCGGAGAGCGCGGCACTGGCCACCACGTCGCTCGCCCAATGCTGGTTCGTGTAGACGCGCTGCGAGCCGACGAGCGACGCGAGGACGTAAGCCGGTGTGGCGACCCACGCCGAGCGAGACTCCAGCGCGAGCCCGGTTGCCAGGGCGAACGCATGGACCGTGTGCGCCGACGGCGTCGAGTGCCAGTCGCCATCGTTGCTCAACGGCTTGAACCGCCACGCGCTTCCGCCGTCGCTCGGCCGATGACGGCCGATGAGGGGCTTCAGGATGCTCTCCACCCCATCGGCCGCGGCGTACGCCAGGCCGGCGCGAAGGGTGGCGTCGGCCAGCGTGCGGGGGCCGGCCACCCGGGTAACCACCACCGCCGCCGCGATTGCCGGCACCAGGGTGCCCGCGCGCCCGAACGGATCGAGCGCCGCCGCGGCCTGGTCGGCCCGCGCCGACTGGTGGCGGACCGCAAAGGCGCTGATCCGTTCATCCCCGAGGGCGGCGACCGCCACGGCACCGGCAGCGAGGGGCCACCGCCAACGGCCTGACTGGGCGTCGCCCTTCGCGCTGTCCCCCGCGGCAACCGCCGCGACGCCACTCGTGTCGCTCTGCGCGCGGCTCACGGGCGCCACGGCGAGCATCAGCCAGCCCGTGGCAACGATGCCCGTCAGGGCGCGCCGAACCGGATGCCGGTGCTGTGGGATGAGGTCCACGTTCATCGCGAGATGCCCCTCGATCCCTCCTAATCGTACATGCAGTCGTTGACGCGTGATCATGGGCTGTGCGTCGCAGTCCCCGTACCAGCAACGCGTGCGTCGGTGGGATTCGCCGCGGGCCGGAACGCCGCGCGGCTCGCGCTGCTGGGCGACGCCGGTGCCACGGCGCTTTCCCTCGATCTGTTCGACGCGGGCGCGGTGCGCCGCGCGGTCGATGGCCATGACGCGGTGATCAACGTCGCGACTCGCGTGCCCGCGCCGTCACGCATCCTCGTCCCGGGTGCGTGGCGGGAGATGGACCGCGTCCGCACCGAGGGCGCGGCGATCCTCGCCGCCGCCGTCGCCGCGGCCGGCGTCGGCCGGCTGGTCCAGGAGTCGTACGCGCCGATCTACGCCGGAATGGCGACCGCTGGATCACCGACGAGTCGCCGGTGCGGACCGCGCGATACAACCGTAGCACGCTGAACGCGGAAGATGCGGCGCTCGGCGTGGCCGCGCAGGGAAGGACGGGGGTGGTGCTGCGCTTCGCGGGCTTCCATGGACCGGGCGACGTGGTGGCGGCGATGGCGATCGGCGCCGTGCGCCGAGGCTGGTCGCCATTCCTCGGCGACCGGCGCGGCTACCTTCCCCTCGTCACGCACGACGATGCCGCGAGCGTGGCGGTCGCGGCGCTCCACGTGCCCACCGGGATCTACAACGTGGTGGACGACGAGCCCATGACGCGCGAGGCCCTCACGCTCTGCATCGCGCGGCTCCTCGGCGCCCGCCCGCCGCGCTTCCTGCCAGCCTGGATCGCACACCCTGGCAGCTCGCTGATCGAGACGCAGGCCCGCTCGCAGCGCCTGTCGAATGCGAAGTGCCGGCTGGCGAGCGGCTGGCAGCCCGCGACCCCGAACGCATGCGTCGGCTTTCGGCGGATCGTCCAGGAGGAGGACGCCAGACGGCAGGAGAGCTGAACATCGGTGGCGAGGGGAGAGCACGATGTCGCCGACAGCAGGAGGCGAGTCGATCGGAGGCGCCTCCTGCGTGGCGTGTTACGGGCGGCACCCCGCGCCCCGGTCATCGCGACATCCCACCGCTCCCGCCTGGCCCGCCCGTCTCGGATCGGCCGCCGCGGTCACCGAGCGCTCGCCGATGGAGATCGCCGCGCCGTAGCCCATGCGCACCTCGCCGGTGAGCGAGATGCGCTGGAACAGGTGGCCCATCTCCTCCAGCTGGCGCAGCACCGACGGCGAGATGCCGTCCTCCACCTGCACCACGTACTCGCGCCGCACGTCGGCGCGCTGGGTGCCGAGCAGGAAGCGCGGCTGCTCGATGGCGCGCTGGACGTCGAGCCTCGCGTCGAGCACGCCGCTGACCACCGAATACACCGCCGACGTGATCCACGCGTTGCCGGCGGCGCCGGCGGCGAGCATCGGCCTGGCCGAGGCGCCGGTGCCGCGGAACACGATCGTGGGCGCCAGGGTGCTTCCATGCCGCGCATTCGGCAGCCGCGCGCCGTACTCGTCCGGGTCGGT
>JAQBPZ010000305.1 GCA_028287225.1 Gemmatimonadota bacterium | reverse complement strand
GGCGAGGTCCTCGGGCAGGGCAAGGGCGGTGAGGTCGGCGAGCCGGAGCCCGCGAGGACGCAGGCCGGCGCGGTGCGCATCGAGGCCGTGAATGCCGCAGCCCACCGCCTTCAGCTCGGCCTCCACGCGGCACCAGTGGCGCAGGAACGCCTCGCCCGGGTCCTCTCCCGCATTCACCGCGAGGTCGAGCTGGCTCCGCTCCTGCGCGTCCAGCACCCGGTCCGCCACGCGCTGCCACTGATCGAACGCACGCGCACGCTCCACGTCCACGCCCACATCCGCCGTGCGGCTGAGCGCGACGACCAGCAGGTCATCGGTGTGCGACACGCTGAACCACACGCAGCCGGGCGTACCCGCGGCCAGGAAGGGCTTGCCGTGCAGCCCCTCGCGCAACGGCACGTCGCGTGGCGAGAGGTGCAGCACCACGCCGAGCATCTCGCGCAGCATCCGCCGGCCACCGAGGAAGCGCCGCGACACGATGTCGTTCGTGTACGCCCGGTACCGCGCGCGCTCGGCGGCGTTGAGGACGTCGAGCGACTGCTGGACGTCGCGATCCCCCGCGAGCAGGCTCGCCGTGCAGATGACGGCGTCGCAGGTGCCGATGGCGATCGCGAGGTCGGGGGCGGGCCACCGCCGCTGCAGGAGCCGGATGGTCACGCCCGCACAGCCCGCGGTGCGTGCCCGACGCGCGCGTCCGTGCGCTCCCGGGCGTCCAGGGACCGCATCGCGTGCGACACCGCGGCCACGGCGGCAGCGAGGTCGTCGTCCGTGTGCTCCGCGCAGATGAAGAAGCGCAGTCTCGCCTGGTCCTCCGGCACCGACGGCGCCACCATCGGCTGCACGTTGATGCCGGCGGCGAACAGGAGCTCGGACATCCGCGCGGCGCGCAGCGAGTCGCCCACGATCACCGGGATCACCGGCGTGCCGCCGCTGTTGCCGGTGTCGAAGCCCGCCGCGCGGCAGCGCGCGAGGAACTGCGCGGCGCGGTCGCGCAGGCGGACGACCCGCTCCGGCTCCGCCTGCAGCTTGCGCAGCGCGGCCAGCGCGGCGGCCGCGTTGCTCGGCGGAATGCCCACGCTGTAGACGAAGCCGGGCGAGGTGTACTTCAGGTACTCCACCAGCGCCCGCGAGCCGGCGATGTACCCGCCGCAGCTCGCCAGCGACTTGCTCAGCGTGCCCATGAGCAGGTCCACGTCGCGCGCGGCCACCGAGGCATGCTCGGTGATCCCGCGCCCCGTGTCGCCCAGCACGCCGATGGAGTGCGCCTCGTCCACCATGAGCATCGCGTGGTGGCGGCGCTTCACCTCCACGAACCGCGCGAGGTCGGGAATGTCGCCGTCGGCGCTGTAGACCCCCTCGATGACGATGAGGGCACGGCGATGCTGCGCGCGCACGCGCGTGAGCATCGCGTCGAGCGCCGCCCAGTCGTTGTGCGGAAACACCAGCCGCCGCGCGCCGGAGAACTCCGCGCCCTGCATCGCGCTGTTGTGCACGAGCTGGTCGCAGAGCACCACGTCCTCCGGGCCGAGCAGGTGCGCGATCGTCGAGACGTTCGCCGGCACCCCGCCGATATACACGATGGCATCCTCGGTGCCGAGGAAGCCCGCGATCTCGCGCTCCAGCTCGCGGTGGACCGGGCGCTCGCCCGACACCACGCGGCTCGCCGACACCGACGTGCCCCACCGCACCACCGCATCCTGCGCCGCGCGCGCGACGTCCGCGTCGCCCGACAGGCCGAGATAGTTGTAGTTCGCGAAGTTGACGAGCCGCCGGCCGCCGATCGTCGCCTCGCGCCCCGTCACGCCCTCGTGCAGGTGGAAGAACGGGCTCGCGATGCCGTGCTCGGCGAGCATGTCGAGGCGGTCGCGCAGCGCGCGGTACTCGCCCCACTGGGCGACGTCGGTGCTCTCCGCCGTGGGCGGGCCGTAGTCGTGGCGCGCCGGCAGCGGCGCGGTGCCGCCCGCGGGTGTCGGCCGCGCATCGAGCGACGCGAGGTGGCGGCCCAGCGAGCCGATGTCGGGCTGCTCCCAGAGCTGCGCCGGGTCGATCCGTCGCCCGAAGCGGCCCTCCAGCGCCACCATCAGGCGCGTGGCCGCCAGCGAGTCCAGCCCCAGGTCCCGCAGCTTCGTCCCCGGATCCAGGCGCGACGGATCCACCTGCAGCTCCTCGCGCACCCAGTCGATCACGTACGCGGTGATCGCGTCCTTCGGCGGCACCACGTCGCTGCCGCGCACGCGCCACCGCCCCACCACCTCGAGCGAGCCGTCCAGGTAGGCCACGCGGCAGGCGCGGCGCTGGATCTTGCCGCTCGACGTCCGCGGGATCGTGTTCTGGCGAATGAGGACGATCTCGTCGGGCACCACGCCGATGGTGCCGGCGAGCTCCGTGCGGATGGCCTGGAACAGCGCGCTGTCCAGCTCCGGCTTGTGCTGCCGCACCACCTCGGCGACGAGGACCAGACGCTCGCGTCCCCCCGCCTGCACGCTGAACGCGGCGGCGAACCCGGCGCGCAGGCTCGCATGGCTGCGCTCCGCCGCCACCTCGATGTCGTGGGGGTAGTAGTTGCGCCCGTCCAGGATCACCAGGTCCTTCAGGCGCCCCGTGACGACGAGCTGTCCCTCGGCGAAGGCGCCGAGGTCGCCGGTGCGGAGGAAGCGCTGGCTGAAGTCCGGCAGGCGGGCGTGGAAGGTGGCGGCGCTCGCATCCGGCCGGCCCCAGTATCCGGCCGCCACGCTGTCCCCCGCCACCCAGATCTCGCCCACCTGTCCGTCCAGGCAGATGGCGCCGGTGTCGGGGTCCACGATCGCGACCACCTGCTCGGCGACCGGCTCGCCGGAGGCCACGAGGGTGATGGCGCTGGCGCCGCTGTCATCGGGCGCCCGCAGCTCGCCCGACTCCAGGCTGCGGCGGTCGGCCATTACCAGGTGCGCGGGGCGCTCGGCCGGCCCGCCGGAGACGAGCAGCGTGCCCTCGGCCAGCCCGTAGCAGGGGAGGATCACGTTGCGGCGCAGGCCGCATTCCGCGAAGGCGTCGCGGAAGCGCTCGATCGTGTCGGCGCGGATCGGCTCCGCTCCGTTGAACGACGTGCGCCATGCCGAGAGGTCGAGCGTCGCCTTCTCCGCGTCCGAGACGCGCTCCACGCACAGGTCGTAGGCGAAGTTCGGCGCCCCGCTCGTGGTGGCGCGATTGCGCGACATCGCCTCGAGCCAGGTCAGGGGACGCTGCAGGAAGGTCGCGGGCGCCATGAGCGCCGCGGACAGCCCCGCGTAGATCGGCTGGAGGATTCCGCCGATGAGCCCCATGTCGTGGAACGGGGGCAGCCAGAACACCCCGTTGTCGTCCGCGTGGTGCGCCGAGACCCGGTGGATGATCGCGGAGTTGTGCAGCAGGTTGCCGTGCGCGAGCATCACGCCGCGCGGGTCGCCGGTGGAGCCCGACGTGTACTGGAGCATCGCAAGCGATGCGGCGGTCACCGACGGCGCGCGCCACGTGGCGGCATCGCCGTCCAGGAGACGGCCCGCCTCCAGCCAGGTGATGGCGCCAAGCTCGGGGCTCAGCGCCAGCCATCCGTCGAGCCGCGCCATGAACGCGCTGGAGACGATGGCGACGCGGGCGCCGCAGTCGGCGACGATGCGCGCCACCCGCGGGTCGGCACGGCGGGGATTGGGCGGATAGGCCGGAACGGCCACGACCCCGGCGTACAGGCAGCCGAAGAACGCGGCGACGTACTCCAGACCCGGCGGCACCAGCAGCACCACGCGGTCGCCGGGCACGACATGCTCGGCGAGGTGCACGGCGATCGCCCGTGCACGGCGCTGGAGCGACGCGAAGGTCAGCGACTCCTCGTCGCGTCCGTCGCTGTTGATGAACCGGAACACGGAGTGCGCCGGCTGGCGGGCCGCCCGGTACTCGAGCAGGTCCACGAGCGTCTGCACGCCCGCCGCACGCGCGTCATCCGTCAGCCGATCGTTCACGCTCATGTCTCAGCATTCCCGAGGGACGCCGCGGCCCCGTCGGTGGCCGGTGGCTTTCGGGGGCGAAGCCATCCCGCTTCCACGTACCAAAGATACGTGGCGCGCACGCCCTCCTGCAGGGAGATCTCCGGGCGCCAGCCGAGCACGTCGCGCGCGGCGCTGCTGTCGCAGACCCAGAAACGGGGGCGGGCGAGCGCTGCCTTGTTGTGGTTCAGGACGGACGCGCGGCCGGTGAGGAGGCTGAGCAGGTCGGCTCCGGTGGCGGCCAGCCGGATGGCGGCGTGCGGCACCTGAAGCTGCATGGGCGACGAGCCGGCGGCCTCCGCGACGGCGTCGTAGAACTGTCGCCACGTGACCGGCTCGTCGTTCGCCACGAAGAAGGTGCGCCCCGACGCCGCGGGCGTCTCGGCGGCCAGCAGGAGCGCGCGCACCAGGTCGTGCACGTGCACCAGCGAGAATCGGTTCTGCTGCCGCACGGCATGCAGCGCCACTCGGCGGCTGGCCTGGCGGAAGACGCGCAGGAAGTCGCGGTCGCGCGGTCCGTACACGGCGGCGGGGCGCACGATGGTCACGTCGAGCGTGTCGCGGTAGCGGACGACCGCCTGCTCCGCCTGGAGCTTGCTGCGTCCGTACGCCTCCACGGGCAGCGGGCGGTCCGTCTCCTTCACCGGCGTGTCGGCCGAGGTGGCCGGTCCGGCCGCGGCCTGCGACGACACCAGGACGATCCGCGGATACGGCGCCGAGCGCGCGGCCACGGCGGCGAGCACGTTCGCGGTGGGAAACACGTTGCCGCCGCGGAAGTGCGCGAGCGTCCGGCCCTTCGTCACCCCGGCAAGGTGGAAGACGTGCGTGGCGCCTTCCCACACGCGCGACTCGCGCACGGAGCGGTCGTCGAGGAGGTCCGCCTCCCAGTGCGGCACCCGGGGGTCTCGCAATGCCGCCGGTGTCTCCGGCCGCACGAGCACGCGCACCGACGCGCCGCGCGCGAGCAGCGCGTCGACGAGGTGCGTGCCAATGAAGCCCGTGGATCCGGTGACGACGGCGATCATGGCATGAATCTGATGGAACACCGGTCCCGGGCATAGTGGCAGGGAGCAGTTCGCGACTGGAATCTCGCGTGCCGGCGCGTACCTTTCGTCGTGCGTCGACCCCTGGCGCCTTCGGGCCCTTAGCTCAGTTGGTTAGAGCAGCGGACTCATAATCTGACGGTCGCTGGTTCGATTCCAGCAGGGCCCACTCCGACTCCGCCCCACCCCCGCGTGCGCGTCTCCATCACGGTCGACTTCGAACCGGATTGTCCGCCGTTCCTCAGCTCCACCTTTCGCGGCATCGAGGAAGGCGCGCCGGCGCTGCTGGCGCTCTTCGCCGAGCTTGGCGTGCACGCCACGTACTTCACCACCGGGCAGGTGGCCGAGCTGTATCCGGGCGCCGTGCGGGCGCTCGTGGACCATGGACATGAGCTGGGCTGCCACGGGGTCACGCACACCGCGTTCGACACGCTCGACGAGCCCACCGCGCGGTGGGAGATCGAGTCGTCGGCCGAACGCCTGCGCGGGTTCGCGCCGGTGACGTCGTTCCGTGCCCCGTATCTGCGCTTCCCGGATGCGTACGTGCCGCTGCTGGAGGATGCCGGGTTCACCCTGGATTCCTCGCTCGCGAAGTACAAGCGCTCGTACCGCGCGCCGCGCCGCCCCACCACGCTGACGCGCATTCCCGCCACGATGACGTCGTCGATGCTCCGGCTGCCGCGCTGGATCCGCGACCCGTGGCTGCGCACCTTCCGCGACCCGGTCGTGCTGTTCGTGCACCCGTGGGAGTTCGTGGACCTCACGCGCTACGACCTGCGGTGGGACTGCCGCCTGCGCACCGGCGCCGTGGCCCTGCGGTGCCTGCGCGAGGTGATCGAGCTGTACCAGGCGCGCGGCGACACCTTCGTGCCGATGCGCGAGCTGCCGGCCCGCGCCGCCGCGGCCGCATGAGCGTGCCGCCGCGGTGGCTGCGGCGAGCCGCACACGTCGTGGCGCTGCTGGTGCTGGTCACGCTCCTCGGGCTGGCGGCCAGCCGGCTGGACCTCGCGCGCACCGCGCTCGAGATCTCACGCGCGCGGACCGCATGGATCGCGGCGGCCCTGCTCTGCTTCGTGGCCATCCTGCCGCTCTGGGCGATGCAGTGGTGGCTCGTCGCGCCCCCGGCTCGCGGGCGGACGATGCCCGTGATGCTGCGCGTGGTCGCCAAGACGTCGTCCGTGCTGAACACCACGCCCATGCTGGTGGGCGAGGCGGCGGGGGTCGTCTTCCTCGCCACCGACGCGGGAGTGGATCGCGCATCCGGCATGGCGGTGCTCGCGATGGACCAGCTCCTCGTGGGGCTCGCGAAGCTCGGCGTGCTGGCCGCCGCTGCGAGCCTGCTGCCGCTGCCGGGCGCCATGCTCGCCGGCATCCGGGCGCTGTGCGTCGGCGTGGGCGTGCTCCTCGCCGCGCTCC
>JAQBPZ010000304.1 GCA_028287225.1 Gemmatimonadota bacterium | reverse complement strand
AAACAGCGAGGACGCAGAGGAAGGCACACCCCGGCCACCTTCATGCGCCTCTCTGTGCCCTCTGTGCCCTCTGTGCCTCTGTGCCCTCTGTGCCCTCTGTGACCTCTGTGGTAAAACGCTGTTGAAGAGCATTTAACCACAGAGGACACAGAGGGCACGGAGGGGAACGCCCGAGCGGCAGTTCCTCTGCGCCCTCGCTGTTCCCCTCGGCGCCCTCTGCGTTGAAGCAGTTCAACGGCTCTGCGTTGAATCAGTTCAGCGGGCTCTGCGATGAATCAGTTCAACCAGCCGTCCGCAGGATCAGCGCGCGGCGGCGACGGCTGCGGCCAGGTCGGTGTACGCGGCTTCGTTGAGCGCGTTGAACTTCAGCTCGCGATACACGATGCGGCCGTCCTTGCCGATCACGAACACCGTGCGGTTCGCGAACGGGCGGCCGGCCATCCTGGAGCCGTAGGACTCGGCGAGCGACAGCGACGGGTCCGAGACCAGCCCGAAGGGGAACTTCATCTCCTGGCCCCAGGCGACGTGGCTCGCGACGCTGTCCGCCGAGACCGGGAGCACCATCACGCCGCTGCCGAAAAGCTTCGCATGCTCGTCGCGGAACTTCGTCAGCTCGGCCGTGCAGCCGCTCGTCCGGTCCTTCGGGTAGAACGCGAGGACGACGACCTTCCCGCGCAGTGCCCTGAGGCTGATGTCGGAGCCCGTTCCCGCCGCGGCATCGACCCAGGTGGTCGTGAAGTCGGGCGCCATCTGCCCCACCTCGGGCGCGGTGGCCGCAGGCTGCGCCGTGGCCGGGGCGGCACCCGCCGCCTGCGCGCGCGAGCGGGCGGGAACCGCGAGGAGCAGGGCGGCGGCGGAGAGCAGGGCGAAGCGGCGCATGGGCAGGATGGATGGAGGAGGGACTACGCGTCGAGAGGCTGACACCGCGGCCGGGACGCCGGTTCCGTTCGCGCGCGGCGCGCCCGGTGACGGAGGGGTCGACAGTGGCAGGGCGAACGCACACCTTGCAGGGAAGCTCACTCCGAGGAACCGTGATGCGGAAGCCCTGCTCGCCGAAACTCGCCTCCCTCGCTCTCCTGCTGCTCCTGGCGGCCGCGCCGGCGGCCTCGGCCCAGAGCGGAAACTACGGCACCTACGATCCGAGGACGGGGCGCTTCGGCGCGGCGTTCCCCAGCGATCCCGGCCGGCCCGCCGATACGCTGGCCGTGTCCCAGCAGGCCGTGTGGCTTGCCCTCTCGACGGTGTACCAGAAGCTCGGCATCCCGCTGAGCGTGGTGGACACCGGGTCGCACGTCCTCGGGGCGCTGCGGGTGACGCAGCGCCGGCCGGTCGGCGGCGAGCGGCTGTCGCGCCTCCTCGAATGCGGCACGGGGTCGTTCGGCCCCAACGCCGAGCGCTACACCGTGCAGCTCACGGTGCTGTCGAGCGTGCAGGCGCTCCCCGATGAGCGCACGACCGTCGACACGCGGGTCGCCGGCACGGCGTCGCCGAACGGGCTGAACTCGAGCGTCAGCTGCGCCTCCACCGGCGTGCTCGAGGACCGGATCACCGCCGAGCTGCGTGCGTCGCCCGGGCACTGACCGCATGCGGTGACGCGGTCCGGGCCGACGCGTCAATTGCTGCGCGGCGGCCCGCCGCGCCCTGATCCCTTCTGCATTACCGAGTATCGATGCGCATTGCCATCTCTACCGGCGGCGGCGACGCCCCGGGTCTCAACGCGGTCATCCGTGCCGCCGTTCTCTCCGCGATCAACCGGGGCTGGGACGTGCTCGGCATCAAGCGCGGCTACGCCGGTCTCCTGGGGGAGGACGAATGCATCCCGCTCACGAAGGAATCCGTGCGCGGCATCGCCCACCTGGGCGGGACGATCCTCCGTTCCACGAACCGCGGCAACCCGTTCCACTATCCGCGTCCCCAGCCGGACGGCACCATCACGACGGAGGACCGCTCCGACGAGCTGATGGAGAACGCGCGGCGGCTCGGCATCGACGCCCTGATCTCCATTGGTGGCGACGGCTCGCTGGAGATCGCGAAGAAGCTGTGCGACAAGGGCATGCGGATCGTCGGCGTGCCCAAGACGATCGACAACGACGTCAGCGGCACGGTGACGACCTTCGGCTTCGACACGGCGGTCAACACCGCGCTCGAGGCCATCGACAAGCTGCACACCACCGCCGAGAGTCATGACCGCGTGATGATCATGGAGGTGATGGGGCGCGACGCGGGCTTCATCGCGCTGCACTCCGGCGTCGCCGGCACGGCCGACGTCATCCTCATCCCCGAGATCCCGTACGACCTGGGAAAGGTCTGCGAGAAGATCATGGCGCGCCATCGCGCGGGGCGGCAGTTCTCCATCGTGGTGGTGGCCGAGGGCGCGTTCCCGCGCGGCGGCCGCTCGTCCACGATGGGCGATTCGCTCCCGGGAGAGGCGCGCCGGGTGGGGGGCGTGGCCGACGTGATCGCGCGCGAGATCCAGACGATCACCGGGAAGGAGACCCGGTCGCTGGTGCTGGGCCATCTCCAGCGCGGCGGCATGCCCACGGGCTACGATCGGCTGCTGGCGACGCGCTTCGGCGGCGCCGCGGTGCGTGCGATCGCCGACGAGAAGTGGGGGCACATGGTGGCGCTCCAGACCCCGCACATCGTGACGGTGCCCATCGAGGAGGCCCTGCGCGAGACCAAGCGGGTGGATCCCACGCACGACGTCGTCATCACGGCCCGGGCCGTCGGGATCAGCTTCGGCGATTGAGGGTACGGAAGGGCAGAGGCCGGTCAGCAGCCTCTGGCAGTCCTCCGCGTCCTTGGCGTCCTCCGCGGTTCAAGCTCCTCAACAGCGGTTGACCGCGGAGGGCGCGGAGGACGCGGAGGACTGCCCCGGCCGGATTCCGTCCCGCGAGACACACCTGTCCCGAACCGGGGACATGGGCACCAAACCGACTGCATACAAATAATCGCAAGTGCAGTAGATACAACGTGTTACAGCGTAAACACTTGCCGCGGCCGTCTGGCCCCGGCCATGCTTCATGAAGGGTCGAGGCGCGCTGATGCGCCCGAAGCTGGAGATGACCCGATGACCAACCTTCGCACCGCTTTCCTCGCGCTCGCCTGCACGGCCGGACTGGCCGGGACGGCTCATGCCCAGAAGGGGGGTGACGACGTGCCGAAGGAGTACCGGCCCCCGGCGGGGATGTGCCGGATCTGGCTGGACCGGGTGCCTCCCAAGCAGCAGCCCGCGCCCACCGACTGCCCCACGGCGGTCCGCAACCGGCCGCCGAATGGCCGCGTGATCTTCGGCGACGATTACGTTGAGAAGCCAGAGAAGAAGGAACTCCCCTTCCTCAAGAAGTTCGGCGACGACCGGAAGAAGCCCTGACCAGCTAGCCTCCTCCGTGCGCGCACGAATATCGCCAGCCCCAGCGCGCATGCGAGACGTCAGAGACCAGTACCTCCCGCCCGACCACGACGCCTTCGTCGGCGCCGAGCCGCCGACCGGGCGCGTGATCGTGATTGCCCCGACGCGCGCCGCCTGCGAGACCATCGAGCTCGCGGTGGGCCTGCACATCGAGACCTATCTCGAGAAGCACTTCGGCGCCCGCGTCCGCGAGCTCGCCCGCGCGCGCCGCGGCTTCGGCATCGTCGCCGGCACCGGCTCGGGCAAGACGCTGGCGATTCGGCCGATCGCCGAAGAGCTGCTCGGCACGACGGAGCTGCGCGTCGGCGTCATCAACCGCGAGCGCGAAGCCACCCCGGAGACTCCCACCTGGAACATCGTCATCGTCACCACGGGCATCGCGCGCCGGTGGTTCCAGGACGGCGACATCCTGCCCCAGGACACGCTCATCGTCGACGAGATCCACCAGACGTCGGCCGAGCTCGAGCTCTGCCTGGCCCTCGGCAAGCGCGTGGGATGCCGCTTCATCTGGCTGTCGGCGACGGTGGATCCGACGTTCTACCGGAACTACCTGAACAGCGCCGACGTGCTCGAGGTCTACGCCTTCGACCCCGAGAAAGCGGCGAAGGTGGAGGTGATGCGCAAGGACGTCGGCGAGTTTCTCGACGACAAGTTCCTCCAGCGCATCTACAAGGAGAAGCGCGGCGTCGCGATCTTCGTCCCGACCCGCAAGGGCGTGGAGCAGGCCGCCGAGAACGTCCGCGTGCGCGCCCCCCGCATCAACACGGCGCACTACCATGGCGGCGAGCCGATTCGCATCCTGCGCCCCTTCCTCGAAGGGGAAGAGCAGAAGCCCTACTTCCTCGCGATGACCGCCGCGGGGCAGAGTGCCCTCAACGTGCAGGGGCTCGACACGGTCATCATCGACGACACCCGCTTCACCTCCGTCGTGGAGCGCGGCAAGAACGTGCTCACGAAGCTCAACCTCGGCGCCAACGAGATCCTCCAGATGGCCGGCCGCGTCCACGGCCGCGTCGCGGGGGGCCGGGTATTCATCCTCAGCAACCGCGACATCGACTTCGCCACGCTCAAGCCCACCGCGCCGGAGTTCCAGCTCGCGGGCGACTCCGAGCGCGTCGCCATCACCTGCGCGGACATCGGCGTGGACGTCGGCGATCTCGAGCTGCCGGTGCCGCTCGACCGCATCGCGTACCGGCGTGCGAAGGAGTTCCTGGAGGGCCGCGGCATCATCGAGGAAGGGCGCCTCACCCGCTACGGCCGCCTCGTGGAAGCGATGCCGGTGGAGCGCGAGTGGGCCGAGCTGCTCGTCAACGCCGACGACGCGCTGGTGCCCTACCTCTCGGTGATGAGCGGGATCGACTCGCTGCACCGCATGACGCGCGAGGAGCGGGACCTGGAAGGGCTCGTGCTCGCCGGCAGCGACCACCTCACGGCGTACAACGTCTATGCCGAGGCGTATCGCGTGGCCGGCTACGTGGGGCAGGTCTACGGGCTGGATCGCCACCTCTTCCGCGAGGAGGAGATGACCGAGTGGGCGGAACGGCGCGGCGTTCTCGTGAAGTCCATCGAGGACACCGCCCTCGGCATGGCGAGCGTGTATCGCGGCCTCAACATGCGCCTGCCGAGCGAGATGCCCATGGCGCACGAGGGCACGCGCCGCCAGTTCGCGCAGCTGCTCGCGGAGTACATGCCCTTCGACCTCGTGATCGACGAGCAGACGGCGTGGGGCGAGGAGGCGCGCGTCAGCAAGACGAGCGTGTGCGGCAGCTGGGGTCCCATCGCGGGCGAGCTGCGCTACTTCGCCGACCGCTTCGGCAATCCGCGTGCGAGCATCGAGGGCACCCAGCTCCCGATGGACCTGATCCGCCGCTACGCCACCGGCGACGAGGCGGTGCTCGTGTACGACGGCGAGCGCCGGAAGGCGCCGCTCGTGCTCCAGCGCCGCGTCGAGTACTTCGGCTTCGAGCTGGAGCGCGAGATCGAGGCGGTGGAGGTGTTTCCGGAGGGGCGGGAGGACGAGGCGCGTCGCGTGCTGGCCGACGCGCTGGCGCGCGGCGAGGCGCGGCACTTCTCGGTGAAGGACAACCTCGGCCTCATCGACGCGGTGCGCGAGGCCTACCGCCGCTCGGGCGGCGCGCTGCCGCGGCTGGGGCAGCCCGAGCTCGCCGCGCTCTATCTGGAAAGGCTGGGAGACATCACGTCTCTCACGGAGTTCAAGCAGGCGGACCTCGGCCTCGCCGAGCAGCTGGAGCGGCTCTCGCCGCGCGCCGAGCGCCGGAAGTACGACGACCTGCCGACGCGGACGACGGTGCGCGACCGCGAGGTGGAGATCGACTACGACGTGGAGGAGGTGGATGGACGGCCGGTCGGCGTCGCGCGGCTGCGGCTGCCGGAGAAGGTGGCGCGCTCATTGACGGCGGGCGAGGTGCCGGTGCTGGACCGGCCGGTGCGGTTCGTCGTCGCACGCGGGCAGCGCGGCTCGGTGCGCGCGCGCACGGTGGACGAGCTGCAGACGCTGCTGGATGCGCCGTGGACGGAGGAGGAGATCGCGCGGTTCAACCGCAAGCGCGACGAGCAGCGCGAGGCGAATCGGCAGGTGCGCGGGGGGCGGGGCAAGGGCCCGCGCGACGCGAAGCGTCCGCTGCGCGAGGAGCACCCGCGCGGGCAGCGGCAGGGCAAGCGCGAGCGCAGCCGCAAGCCGAAAGTGGAGGAGCGCGAGTCATACATCGGCGTCCCCCTGCCGGGCGACATGCCGATTCCCTCGGGACACATCGGCCTGGAGCAGGCGGGCGCGCCGAAGGAACGCGGCGGCGGATCGCGCGGGCCGAAGCGCGGCAGTGGCTTCAAGCGCAGCGGCCCGAAGCGGGGGCCCGGTCCGGGCGGCCGTGGCGGTGGCGGGCGGGGTCGGCCGAGATAGAACTGAATAACGAGTAACGAGTAAGCCGGGGAGCGTTCCGAACGGTGGTACCCGCAGGAGCGAAGCGAGTGTCGGGGTCATCGTCCCATGCGCTGTGGCAGCCTCACAGCACGGGACAGTGACCCCGACACTCGCTCGTTGCACTCGCTCCTGCGGAGTGACAGTTACTCGTTACTCGTTACTCGTTTTTCAGTTCTACCTGGTAGACCTCGTCGCGTACCACGATGAACCCGCGCGCCAGGTAGTTCGCCAGGGCGTGCGGGCCGTCGAGCGTGCAGGTGTCGAGCACCACGCGCTCGGCGCCCACATCGGCGGCGATCTCCACGGCGCGCGTCAGGAGCCAGCCGCCCAGCCCTCGCCCGATCCACGCGGGGGCGAGCCCGAAATACTTGATCTCCACGCCGCCGCCGGGGATCTCCATCAGCTCGAAGTAGCCCACGACGTCGTCGTGCAGCGTCGCGACCCACACGTGCACGCCGGGGGCGTCGAGGTGCGACTGGAGCACGCCGGGCGGCCAGGCGAGGCGGTCGTGCCAGTGCCAGCGGTCGCCGACGAGCGTGTAGAGGGCGAGGTACTCCTCCGCCGAGATCGGGCGTCGCTCCTCGAGCGCCGGCCGCGGCGCCGGCGTGCGCGCCCGCCGCACTGCGTGGGGCGGGGCGAGCTCGAGATACGTGCGCGTGACGTCGACGGTGGCCATGCCGAAAGATACGAACGCGCCTCGCTCGCCACCGAATGCACGGAAACGGCAGAAGAAGCGGAGCGGGCGGTCACGGGACGATCACCACGAGATGTCCACCTACCGGACAGCGGAGCGCCGTAACGCACTGCCATTCAAGGAGATAGGGCACATCATTGACATTAGGACCGAGCGGTCCTAGTTTCATCGTCGTGAGCAAACGTCGCCTTGCCATCCTCGATGCGGCTGCCCGGCTGATTGCCGAGCAGGGGTTCACGCACACCTCGGTGGACGACGTCATCGCGGCGGCGGGGCTGAGTGGCAAGAGTCATTTCTACCATTACTTCAAGTCCAAGGAGGAGCTGGGCTTCGAGGTGCTGGACCGCCAGTTCTCGCGGTTCGCCGAGCGTGGCCTGGCGATCCTGCGGGAGCCGATGATCGAGCCGCTCGACCGGCTCTCGCTGTTCATCGACACGCTCGTGGCGCTCCAGCGCGAGCGCGAGGCGCGCAACGGGTCGCCCTTCGGCAACCTGGCCGGCGAGATGGCCGACGCGCACGAGGGGTTCCGCCGGCGGCTGGACGTGGTGTTCGAGCAGTGGGCGGGGCAGCTGCAGTCGCTGCTCTGGGAATTGCGGGAGCAGCTGCGGGATGGCGTCGACACGGCGCGGCTCGCGCGCTTCATCATCGCGTCGCTCGAGGGCGGCATGCTGATGACGCGGGTGACGCGGGACATCACGGTGATGGAGGGGATCGGGGCGGACCTGAAGCGGTTCGTCGCGACGCACCTGCGGGACGCCGACGCGCTCCTCAGGGCGGCGGACCGCGGGCGGGAACGCGAGGCCGAACCGGAGCTGGTGCAGGCGCCGTCCTGATCGACGGCGGCTGGTCATGCGGCGCGCAGGCGAGGCTCGGGGCCTCGGTGTGCGCCGCCGGGTGGTGAGGGAGGGGGGGACATGGAGATCACGACGAGCGATGCCACGGAGCGTGCGCGCTTCGAGGCCGAGGCACTGGTCCACCTCGACGCGATGTACAGCTTCGCGCTCAAGCTCGCGCGCGTGCGGGACGACGCGGAGGACCTGGTGTCCGACACGGTGCTCCGCGCCTTCGAGCGCTGGGAGCAGTACCGGCTGGGGACGAACATCCGCGCCTGGCTCTTCACGATCCTCTACCACGTCTTCGTGAGCCGCAAGCGGCGCATCGACGCACGCGAGGTGCCCGAGGGCAACGGCGAGAGCGGCTGGGCGGTGCAGGACCTCGTGGGCGAGGCCGATCCGGAGGGCCGCTTCTACGACTCCTTCCTGGACAACGAGATCGTGCGCGCCATCGACGCGCTGCCGGAGGAATATCGCGCGGCGGTGGTGCTGAGCGACATCCAGGAGATGCGCTACGCCGAGATCGCGCAGATCCTCGCGATCCCGGAGGGCACGGTGAAATCCCGCCTCTTCCGCGGCCGTCGGCTGCTGCAGCGAACGCTGCGCGGCTACGCGGAAGACATGGGGTACATCAAGGGCGGCGTAGCCGCCTGAGGGCCGGGCAAGGCGCCGCGCGGAGCGCGCGCCGCCCGGCTGTCCTCAGTACATCGCCTTGGAGACGAATGGTGCCAGCGCGTAGGCGACGATGACTTCGTAGGCCTCCTGGCGGTCGACGAGGCCCGAGGTGAGGATCCCGACGGCGCCCGCCATGCGCTTCACGTCCACCTTGCCCGTCACGGCGTCCATGGCGTCGCCGAGCTCCATGCCGGAGCGCACCAGGGCCGCCACGCTCTCCGGGAGCCCCATCGCGAGCGAGCCGCCGATGCCCTCGCGCCCGTCCTCGCCGACGATCACCGCCCACGCACAGGTGCGGAGCGAGCCATCCGCGTTCTCCACGACCCCGCCCTCGATGCCGACGCCGATCTCCATCGAGAGCGCGTCGCGCGCGGCGATCGCGCGGGCGCGGGCGCCGCGGATCGTTTCCTCGTCGCCCCACGGCTGGTCCGGCACGCCGCTCTCCACCGGGACGCCGGCGATGATGGCCTCCGGCGCGATGAAGCGGAGGACTTCACGCACCGCCTGCACTTTCACCGGATTGGACGATCCCACGGCAACGTGGCGCAGCTCGCTGAACGGTGGCAGCATTTTTCTGGATTCTCCGGACGAGGTCGTCACGGAAGGTACACGATGAGGCGCCAGGAGGCTGGTTGCCGCGCTCCGGACCGCGGGATATGCTAGGGCCGTGCCCCCCCCCATGCCTGCCCACCACGAGTCGCTGCACCCTCACGCCCTGCGCGCGCGCCACCCGTTCGCGTTCGTCGCCGAGCGGCTCTGGCTGGACTTCGTGAACACGGATTCCACCGCGCGCGGCACGGACGCCCTGGCGGACTTCGCGGGGCTCGTGCGCTGGCTCGAGGCGGCCAGCCTGTTCGACGCCGAGCGCGCCGCCGCCATGCAGCGGCGCGCGCACCAGCAGCCGACCGGCGCCCTCGCCGCGCTCG
>JAQBPZ010000411.1 GCA_028287225.1 Gemmatimonadota bacterium | reverse complement strand
ACATTCGGTGGTCGCCTGGGCTGTGCTTGAGAAGTACAATGACTGCGAATCAGGAGCGCGAATGACTGCGAATCACCCTCAAGATGCGCGGGGTATTCGCAGTCATTCGCGCTCCTGATTCGCAGTCATTGTCGTTCCAGCTCACAGCCCAGGCGACCGCGTACTTCTCAATCACAGCCCAGCCGACCGCCAGGAACGGATTCGGCCGCCCCTGGTGCCTACGGCGCCGACGCCGAGCGCGGGGCGCGCAGGAAGCGGTCGTACCAGCCGAGGTAGCGCTCCAGGCGGTCCTTCCGGTAGCTGGGCACCGTGATGCCGTGGAACTGTCCCGGATAGATCACGAGCCCCGTCTCCACGCCGAGCGTGCGGAGCGCCTGGTACATCTGCTCGCCCCCGATGATCGGCACGTTGAAGTCGCTCTGCCCGCCCATGAAGAGCGTGGGCGTCGTGATGCGGTCGGCGTGGAAGAATGGATACGAGATCTTGATCCAGGTGTCCTGCGCCTTCCAGGGCACGCCGATCTCCAGATCGTACTGGGTGACGTACTGGTCGGTGCCGTACATGGAAAGCTGGAGCGCGCTGCCGGCGCCGCTCACCGCCGCCTTGAAGCGCGGCGTGGTGGCGATGGTGTAATCGGTGAGGATCCCGCCATAGCTCCATCCGCCGATGCCGAGCCGTGCGGGGTCGGCGATGCCCGCCGCGATGGCCGCGTCGGTTGCGCCGAGCAGGTCTTCCACTTCGTGATGGCCCCAATCCGCGAAGATGGCGCGCTGGTACGCCGCGCCGCGGCCGCTGGAGCCGCGGTAGTTCACGCCGAGCACCGCGTAGCCGTTCGCGGCAAAGAACTGGCGGTCGAAGTCGAAGCCGTACGCGTCCTGTCCGTTGGGGCCGCCGTGGATGTAGAGCAGCAGCGGTGCGCGCGCGCCGGCCGCGGCGTGCACCGGGCGGTAGAGCAGCGAGTGCACCTCGGTGCCATCGCCGCTGCGCGAGGTGAAGTCTTCCACGCTCGCGAGGTCGAGCTGCGCGAAGAGCGAGTCGTTGTGGTGGGAGAGTACCCGGAGGGTGTTGCCCGCGTCGACCGCATGGATCTCCGGCGCGCGATCGGGGGTGGAGACGAGTGCCGCGATCCGGCCCGTGGGCAGCATGCTGTACCCGCGCACCGCTCGGCGGCCGGCAACGATGCGCTCCACCGATCCGTCGGCGACGCGGATGCGCACGAGCGACTCGGCACGGTCGTCCGACATGGTGGCGAGCACGCTGCGCCCGTCGGCGGTGAACCGCAGCGAGGACACGGGGCGGTCGAGCGTGGCGGTGACCACGCGCGCCGGCGCGCTGCCGTCGGCTGGAACCACGGCGAGCTTGTTGAGGTTGTAGGCCGACAGCTTCGGCTCGTCGCCACGCAGGAAGGCCACCCACCTGCTGTCCGGGCTCCATGACACTCTCCCGCCATCCGGGCCGTCGAAGTCGGTGAGGGCCTTCGGCACGGCGCCACGCCGCGCCTCCACCACGTACACATCGGAGTCGCTCGGCTTGCCCGGCTCGGCCGGCTGCTCGCGGGTGAAGGCGATGCGCTGCCCGTCGGGCGACCAGACCGGATTGTCGTCGTCGAAGCGTTCGCTGGTGAGCGTATCGAGCTTCTTCGCGGCGACGTCGAACAGGGCGAGGTGCGTGCGCTTGCTGCCGAGGTAGCCGGCGATGTCGCGCTTGAAGTTGTACCGGTCGATGACGATGGGCTTCGGCGTCTTGCGCTCGGCCGTATCCTTGCGCGCGAGCGAGTCGGTCTCCTCATCCAGCACGAGCACGAGGCGGCGCGCGTCGGGCGACCAGGCGAAGTCGCTGATGCCGCCCTTGATCATCGTGAGGCGCTGGGCCTCGCCGCCGCGGCGGTCGAGCAGCCACACCTGCCCGCCCTTGCCTTCCTGCCGGCCGGACACGAAGGCGAGGTACCGGCCATCGGGGCTGAAGCGCGGCGTGCTCTCGCTCTCGGGCGACGACGTGAGGCGGAGGTGCTGCGTGCCGTCCCAGCTCGACATCCAGACGTCGGTGTCGGACTTGTCCGTGGCGGAATCCGCGGTGGTCACCGTGTAGGCAACCCAGTTGCCGTCGGGGGACAGCTGTGGATCGCCGACGTTCTTCAGTGCGTAGATGTCGCTCGAGCGGAGAGCGCGGCGCGGGCCGGCCGGCGACTGCGCGGCGAGCGCCGCGGATCCGAGCGCGGTGAACACCGCGAACGCGGTGACGGTGCGGATGGTCTGGCGAGTCATCGAGACGGTGTGGTGGGTACGGGGGTGGTGGATGATGAAACCTGGCTAGTGCGCGCCGGTGGTGCCGACACCCTGCTGGTCGTTCCACCACCAGAGTTGCGCGACGCTCCGCTGGCGTGGCCAGACCTCGTTCATCGTGGAGGCGTCGTACAGCCGGCCGTTCTTCATCACGTAGTGCACCGTGTTGGTGTTGCGGATGTCGTCGAGCGGGTTTGCGTCGAGCACCTGCAGGTCCGCGAGCTTGCCGACCTCCAGCGATCCGATCTGGCGGCCCATGCCGATCGATTCGGCGCCGAAGATGGTGCCGACGCGCAGGACGTCGTGCCGGGGCATGCCGCCCGACGCGAGGCTCCAGACCTCCCACTGCGCGCCGAGTCCCTGGAACTGGCCGTGGCTTCCGAGCCCGACGCGTCCCCCGGCGGCGACGATCTTCGCGGCCTGGGCGGCGAACAGGGGGAACGAGTACGCCGACGGCGCCCACCAGCCGGGCCGACGCAGCGTCTTCTCCTCGATGATGCGGCGCGGCATGAAGTGGTTGACCTTGGGATCGTCCACCACGTTGGTGTGCTCGTACCAGTAGTTCTCGGCCCACGGCCCACCGTACTGCACGATGAGCGTGGGGGTCCACGTGGTGCCGCTCTGCACGAACAGCTGGATGGCGTCGTTGTACTGCGGCGCGATGGGCAGGGTGTGCTCGATGCCGGTGTAGCCGTCCATGGCTTCCGTCATGTTCTTCTTGAAGTCCAGCCCGCCCTCGAGCGTGGGCAGGAGTCCCTGCTCGCGCGCGGCCATCACCACCCACTGGCGCGTCTTCCGGTCGCCCACCATGTACTGCTTGATGGTGTTGGTACGGTAGAACTCCGAATAGCGCTTGAGCACGTCGCGCGCGTCGTCGAGGCTGCGGATGTTGTCGCGCGCGAACACGCCGGGCCCGGTGGCGAGGATGCGCGGCCCGATCACGTCGCCCGTCTCCACGAGATCGCCGTACGCCAGCACGTCCGTGGTGGACGTCTGCGGGTCGCGCGTAGTGGTCACGCCGTACGCCAGGTTGATGAGGTACTCCCACGGCTGCGTGCGGTGCACCCCGAACGCCGGCCAGATGTGCGCGTGGACGTCCACCCATCCGGGCATGATCGTCTTGCCGGCGACGTCGATCACCCGTGCCCCGGGAGGGACCTGCAGCGATCCAGCGGCGCCCACCGCCGCGATGCGGTTGTCGCGCACCATGATGTCGCCGCTCGGGATCACCTCGTCTCCCCTCATGGTGATGATGCGCGCGCCGCGCAGCACCACCACGCCCGACGGCTTGTCCTTCCGCACCTGGATGGCGACATCCAGCCGCGCCGGCTCGTACGCCATGCGGTTGCCGCTCGGCGTGGGCGCGCGCACGGCGGCGGAATCGGCGCCGACGCGGTTGCGTCCCGCGCTGCGCAGCGAGTCGGCGCGTGCGGTGGAGTCGCGCACCAGCGAATCGGCGCGCGGGACATCGTAGGTGAAGTAGGAGCGGCCCAGCGAGTACACGATGGTCCGGCCGTCGGCGGACCAGCGTGCGAAGTCGCCGCCGACGCGGGTGAGGCGCCGCACCGGGATCGCCGACTGCGCGGGGTTGGCGATGGAGATGGTCGGGGGCGTGCCTCCCACGAGGGGCACCGAGGCGAGCAGGTAGACGTTGGACCCCGCCTGCACCAGCGCGCGGTCGCCGTCGGGGGAGATCAGGATCTCGTCGGCGGTCAGCGGTGGCGTGCCGCCGGGCGGCGTGGGGGCGCTGCTGCCGATGCGCAGGTGCGCCTGCCGGTCGGTGCCGTCGAACCGCATGGAGACCAGCCCCTCGGCGGGCTCGAACACGTAGACGCGGCCGCTGTCGGGCCCGAAGTGCGGCTGGCCGAAGCGGGTGACCGGGGTGATGACCGTGGCGGCGCCGCCGGCGGCGGGTATCCACACCAGCTCGACGCCCGCCGCTTCCGCGCTGGGCCCTTCCAGCTCGTCGCGGTCGCGGCGCTGCTCGCGCGGTCCGCGCGCGACCACGAGACGGCGGCCGTCCGGGGTGTACGCCAGCTTGTCATAGAAGCCCGGCTGGCTGCTGAGCCGCTCGGGGCGTGCGGCGCCCTGGCCATCGGCGCGCACGCGGTAGACGTCGCCCCCCTGCTTCTCGTTCCAGGTCACGTAGGCCACGAAGCGGCTGTCGGGCGACCAGGCCGGCGAGAACTCGCCGGCATCCGTGGTGGTGGTGAGCCGGCGCGCGCGGCAGGTGGCCGGCGCGGCGCGGCACGACAGGTCCATGACCCACAGCTTGTCGAGCGCGGTGAAGGCGAGCCGGCGGCCATCGGGCGAAGGCTGCGGGTTGCGGATCTGCCGCACGGTGAGCGTGGAGTCGTCGTACGGGAAGTCGAGCTTGATCGCGCCGGCGATCATCTGGTCCACGTCGACGCTGAAGGGAATCATCGTCTGGCGCCCATCGGCGACGTCGATGCGCCAGATCTTTCCATGATGCGCCGCGATGACCGCGCGGCTGTCGGGGGTGAACGCGTAGGACGGCATCAGGTCGCGGCTGTAGCGCGATTCCTGGTCGTCGCGCTGGACATCCGGCGCGAGGAGGCGTTCGTCGCCCGTGGCGAGGTCACGAATCCGGAACGCCGTGAGCGAGTCGCGACGCGTCGCATAGACCAGCCACCGGCCGTCGGGGCTCGTCACGGGACGCATGGCGGATCCCACCGCGTCCGTGCGCACGAAGGTCCTGCCCGTGCGCCGGTCGTAGACGCCGACCTGCCAGTTGAGCGACGTCTGGTTGTAGCCGCCACCAGGCGCGGTGCGGACCGCGGAGTAGATGAAGCGCGGGTCCTTCGCGAAGGCCGCGCCCACGTAGTTGCTCGGGCCAGCGGCTGCGGGACCGCCGGGCGCCGGGGCCGCGCCGGCCGGGGCCACGCCGGTGAGCTGCAGCCCGGTGCCGCCGTCACGATGGTACATGTAGAGGTTGTAGCCGCCCGCGCCCCCATTGCGCGAGACCACCACATACTTGCCGTCGGGGGACCAGACCGGCGACACGAAGGCACGGTCGTCCTCCCGCGTCAGCGGGCGCGCGTGCGTGCCATCGGCGTTGATGACCCACAGATTCTCGCTGCCGTTGCGGTCGCTCACGAACGCGATCTGCGTTCCGTCCGGCGACCACCGGGGCTGCGCATCCATGGCCTGTCCGCTCGTGACGCGCGTCGCCTTGCCGCCCTCCATCGGGAGCACGTAGAGGTCGCCGAGCAGGTCGAACACGATGCTGCGGCCGCTGGGCGACACGTCGAGCGAGAGCCATGTGCCTTCGTCGGTCGTGAACCGGAGCGGCCGCGTGGGCGTGAGCGGAAGCTCGCGGAGCGATCGGCCGCCCGAATCGCTGGCGGCGCCCTGCGGGTGTGCGGCGACCGGTGCCGCGATGGCAAGGAGCGCCGCGTGCAGCGCGGCGCGAAGGAAGGGACGGCGCATGCTCGATCCGATGCAGGGGGTGGACGACCGTGGGGGTCGCCGTCCATTCTGCGCGCGGGCCCATCCTCGGGCAAGGTCGCGCTCCGCGCATGCCTCGATGCACGCAGGGCCGGACGAATGTTCGTCCGGCCCTGCGTCGCTGATATCCGGCGCCGGTCTCAGACGCGGTAGTTCGGGTCGCCGGGGCGGGTCGTCGTCTCGCGCTGCACGACCGTCTCACGCTGCGGCCGCTTCAGCAGGCCGAGCAGGCCGAGCAGGCCGAGCAGCCCCCACGGGAAGTCCCTGTCTTCCTTCGGCTCGCGGTGCGTGGTATCGGACATGCTGGACGTGGTGCCACCCGTGCTCCCGCCGGCGGTGCCGGTGCCGGCCGTACCACCCGTCCCCTGTGCCTGCACGGGGGTGGCGAGGAGGGCTGCCAGGCCCAGCGGCAGCAGGAGGCGGCGGGCGCGGATCGACGATGTGCTCATGAGTGGGTGCCTCGGCGTTCAGGTTGACGGAATTGCCGTGATCGGTGTCACGCGTCGGCGCACGGAGGCAGAAACCGGGCCCCCACGGGCCACGGGGACCTGAAGCCGGACCCAGGCGTCGACGCGTGGGGCGAGACCCGGCGCCCGCTGGCTCGTCCAGCGGGTGGAGCCTCCGGCCGTGGCCGCGGGTACGACCGTGATGGAGAGTCGCCGTCGTCGACGCGCGACCTGAAGACTCACCGGCGGCGCATGCGCCCGCCCCTGCAGAGCAGAGCAGCCAGTGTCGATGCGCGAGGTCCGCGATGCGGCGGGAACCGTCTGGACTGTCTTCGACGTCATGCCGTCGACGAATCGGCGCGCCCTCTCGCAGGTGAAGCCGGGCTACACGGGTGGCTGGCTCTGTTTCCAGTGCAGCACCGAGCGCCGGCGGCACCCCGGCGTGCCCACGGCGTGGGCCGAGCTGCCCGACGCTGCGATCGTCTCGCTGATCGAGAGCGCCTCCGAGACCCGACTGGCCCCGCTGCGCGACGTGTAGCGTCGCCATCAGGCGGCGTCTCACGCCGTTGAATCGCGCGCGTGCCTGGCGCCGTATGGGATTCAGGACCGTTGCCAACCTCCGACGTGCTGGGGTTGTCGAACGGCTGAACCCACCCTACCGCCCATGCACCCTCGCTCCTTGCGCTGCCGTTCGTCGGTGGCCGCCGCGCTCGCCGTCCTCGCGCTCCTCGCGACGCGCCCCGCTCTCGCCCAGGCCCAGGCGACGCCGCCCGTGGCGACGGCCGGCCGCGCCGTGACGATGTCGCAGAACGATCCCCGTCCGACCGCGGCCGCCGCGCTGCGCACCGAGCCCATCGCCATCGACGGCCGGCTCACGGAGAGCGCGTGGAACGCGGCGACGCCGATCACCGACCTGCACCAGGCGACGCCCGACGAAGGGATGGCGCCGACGCAGCGCACCGAGCTGCGCATCCTGTTCGACGCCGGCGCCATCTATGTAGGCGCGCGGATGTACGACACCGCCGGCCCGTCCGGGGTGCGCCGGCTGCTCGTGCGCCGCGACCAGCTCCTGGACGACAACGCCTCGGACAAGATCGCGCTGGTGCTGGACCCATACCACGATCGCCAGACGCGCGTCTGGTTCGAGCTCAACCCGCTGGGCGTGAAGGGCGACCACCTGAACGGCGATGGGTCCTTCGACCCCGTGTGGGAGGGCGCCGCCCACGTCGATTCGCTGGGCTGGACCGCGGAGTTCCGCATCCCGCTGTCGCAGCTGCGCTTCCCGCGCGACTCCGTGCAGACCTGGGGACTGCAGATCCGGCGCACGATCGCTCGCCGCAACGAGCAGGACATGTGGGCCTTCTGGAAGAGCAACGAGAGCGGGGGGCCGGGCTACTTCGGCACCCTCACCGGGCTGGCGCTCGCGCAGCAGCCGCGCCAGGTGGAGCTCATGCCGTACATGGTATCGAAGAGCCGCTTCGCGCTGCCGGCGCAGGGCGATCCGTTCCGCAGGCGCGAGGAGATGTCGGCCCGCGTCGGCGGTGACCTCAAGTACAACATCACCTCGAACTTCACGCTCGACGCCACGGTGAACCCGGACTTCGGGCAGGTGGAGGTGGATCCGGCGGTCGTGAACCTGTCCGACTTCGAGACCACCTTCCAGGAGAAGCGGCCGTTCTTCGTCGCGAACTCCGGCGCCTTCTCGTTCGGCGGGTTCAACTGCTTCTTCTGCAGCAACGTCTCGAGCCTCAACGTCTTCTACTCGCGGCGCATCGGCCGCTCGCCGCAGCTGGGGAACCTCGCGCGCTCGCAGGCCGAGTACGCCGACGTGCCCGATGCGTCGACCATCCTGGGCGCCGCCAAGGTGACCGGCCGCACCGCGGGCGGCCTGCAGGTCGCGATGCTGGAAGCGCTCACCAACAACGTGATGGCGCGCTACGTCACGGGCGACGGCGCGCCGGTCCTGGAGCGCGAGGTGGAGCCGCGCACGAACTACTTCGTGGGGCGGATGCGCCAGGACTTCCGGCGGGGCGACACGCGCGTCGGCATGATCACCACGCTGACGAACCGCTTCATGGGCGACAGCACGGAGCGCAGCCGGCTGCGCCGCAGCGCTCAGCTGGTGGGCACGGACATCCAGCACTTCTGGGCGAAGCGGAATTACTCGCTCATGGGCCAGGTGGCGATCTCCAACGTGAACGGCGACACCGCCGCGATGCGTCGCACGCAGCTCGCCAGCGCGCACTACTTCCAGCGACCCGATCGTACGGCCACCAACGATGGCCTGTTCGATTTCTCGTATGATCCGACACGCACCTCGCTGCGCGGCTACGGCTTCTACGGCCGGCTCGCGAAGGAGAGCGGCGACTGGCTCTGGGAGACGGCGCAGAACTGGCGCAGCCCCGGGTTCGAGGTGAACGACATCGCCTCGCTGGGCCGGACGGACTACAAGTGGATGCAGGCCAGCGTCCTGCGCCAGTGGACGAAGCCGGGCCGCTGGTACCGGAACGCGGCGGCCATCGTCGGCGGGCAGCAGCAGTACAACTACGACGGCGACCTGACCGATCGGCAGGGCGAGCTCTGGGGGCGGGTGACGTTCATGAACTACATCACGGCGAGCGGCTTCGTGATGCACCGTCCGCCCACCTTCGACCCGCTGCGCACGCGCGGCGGGGTCGTGGTCCGGAGCAGCGGATACGACTTCGTCTCCACGTCACTGAGCGGGGACTCCCGCCAGCGCATCAGCTGGGACGCGGGGGCCGAACACGCGCGTGACATCACCGACGACGGGTGGTTCGCGGACGGCTACGTGAGCCTCGTCATCAAGCCGCGCGAGAACCTGCGCCTCAGCATCGGCCCGTCGTACGCGCGGAGCAACGAGCCGAAGCAGTTCGTGACGAACATCGCGGACCCCACGGCCACGGCGTTCGGCGGCGTTCGCAGCGTCTTCGCGGAGATCGACCAGACGAACTTCTCCATGAACACCCGCATCAACGCGACGGTCTCGCCGACGCTGACGCTGGAGCTGTTCGCGCAGCCGTTCCTGGCGAGCGGGCACTACACGAACCCCGAGCAGTATCGCGCACCGCGCACCAGCGACGTGCAGCTCTACGGGCGCGACGTCGGCACGCTCGTGGAGGAGCGCGCTCCGGTGAGCGGGGCGCTGCGTCGCTACCGCATCGACCCCGACGGCACCGGCCCCGCGACGGAGTTCACGGTGGACAACCCGGACTTCAACTTCCGCTCGCTGCGCGGGACGGCGGTGGTCCGATGGGAGTACAGGCCGGGCTCCACGCTGTTCTTCGTGTGGACCCAGGAGCGCTCGGGGTCGGACCAGTTCGGGAACTTCGACTTCACGCGCGACCGGTCCGCGCTCTTCCGGGACCGCCCGATCAACGTGTTCCAGATCAAGGCGAGCTACTGGATGGGGATCTGAAAACGGATTAGGGATTAGGAACTGCGGGACAGAGATCAGGGTGCGGGGAAGGCTGCCTTGCTCCACGCACGGCGCGGCGCGAGCTTGGGTTGCATGACGACACTCCTCCGCCGCGCCGCCGTCCTCCTGCTCGTGAGTGCTGCCGCGCTGCCTGCGCAGCGACCCGCGGCCTCGTCCGGCAACGCCGCCTTCGGCCGGCTGTTGGACGACCACTGGCAGTGGACGCTGCGGAACCGCCCGATGCTCGCGACCACGCTCGGCGTCCGGACGTGGGATCGCGAGCTCGGGGACCTCTCGGTCGCGGGGATGGACCGTCGCGCGCGCGAGGCGGCGGGCTTCCTGGCGCGCGTCGACCGGCTGGACACGATGCCCCTGTCGCCCGCCGAGCGGGTGACGCGCGCGGTGCTTCGTCGGGACCTGGCCGAGGATGTGGAGGCGAGCCGGTTCGGGCAGCGGCACGTGCTGTTCACCACGTACGCGGGCTGGCACACCGGCTTCGCCGACATCGGGGTGAGCCACCCGTTTCGCGAGCGGGCCGACTACGAGGCGTACGTGGCGCGGCTGGGCGCGTACGGGCGATACAACCGCGACGCCATCGCCACCACGCGCGTGGCGCTCGCCGGCGGGTTCGCGCAGCCGTGCGCGCCATTCACCGGATACGAGCGGACGATCAGCGGGGTGATGGACAGCACTCCCGACCGGTCGCGCTTCCTGGAGCCCTTCGCGCGGCGGCCCGGCTACTTCACGGAGCCGGAGTGGACGGCGCTCCGGCAGCGCGCCGTCGCGATGGTGCGCGACTCCGTGTATCCCGCGTACGCCGCGTTCCTCGACTTCTACACCCGCGAGTACGCGCCGCGCTGCCGGCAGGTGGCCGGCGTGAGCGCCACCCCGAACGGCGCGGCGTACTACGCCTTCCGGGTACGCAGCGAGACGACCACGGAGCTCACACCGGAAGAGGTCCACCAGCTCGGCCTTCGCGAGGTTGCGCGCATCGGCGGCGCGATGGACTCGCTGGCGCGCCGCGCGGGCTTCGCCGGCCGCAAGGCATTCGTCGCGAAGCTGCGGAGCGATCCGCAGTACTACCCGAAGTCGGCCGACGAGCTGCTCGCGGCCGCCTCCGTGCTCACCAAGCGCATCGACGGCGAGATGCCGAAGCTGTTCGGCCGCCTGCCTCGGCTGCCGTACACGGTGAAGGCGATTCCCGCCGCGATCGCGCCGGGCACCACGACGGCCTACTACGGCCCCGGCTCGCTCGAGGGCGGACGGCCGGGCGTCTACTGGGTCAACACCAGCAAGCTGGACCAGCGCCCGTTCTACGAGCTTCCGGCGCTCACGCTGCACGAGTCGGTGCCCGGGCATCACCAGCAGATCTCGATCGGCCAGGAGCTCGACCTGCCCCCGTTCCGCCGCTACGGCGCGTCGTTCGCCGCCTTCACGGAGGGCTGGGGGCTGTATGCCGAGCGACTCGGCATCGAGATGGGGCTGTACGACACCCCCGAGAAGGAGATGGGGCGGCTCAGCTACGAGATGTGGCGCGCCTGCCGCCTCGTGGTGGATCCCGGCATCCACGCGAAGGGGTGGACCCGCGAGCAGGCCATCGACTACATGCTCGAGCAGACGGCGCTGTCGCGCTCCAACATCGAGGCCGAGGTGAACCGCTACGTCACGTGGCCCGGCCAGGCGACGGCGTACAAGGTGGGAGAGCTTCGCATCCGCGAGCTGCGCACGCGCGCGGAGCGGCGGCTGGGCGGCCGGTTCGACCTCCGCGGCTTCCATGACGCGGTGCTGGAGAACGGCGCCGTGCCGCTGGACGTGATGGAGGCCAACGTGGAGCGCTGGATCGTGCGGAGCGAGCGAGCGGCGCATTGACCCGCCGCGCTCCGCGGCGTGCTAACCCATGCCGAGCGCTCCGCTCGGGTTGTGCGTGGCGGCGTCCCCACCCACCTTTCCGGCGACGCGCTCCTGCGGGGCGAGCGGCGCCCAGTCGCGTCGTCTCGCGATGACGAGTGCCAGCGCGTAGCCGGTGATGGCGTCGAGCAGGTGGTGCTGGTGGGTGAGCACCGTGGACGCGGCGATGAGGATTCCCCAGCCTCGCAGCAGCACGGTGGTCCGCTGGCCTGCACGACGCGCGAACGCCTCGATGCATACGACGCTCATCGCCACGTGCAGCGAGGGTACCAGGTCGTAGGTGAGGTTCATCCGGTCCGCGAGACGCAGCAGGGGCGCCCAGTGCCCGACGTCCGGGGCGGGCGACCAGGCGAGCGTGGCCGGCACGAGCAGGAAGCCGACGCCGGCGACGAGGATGGTGAGCGCGAGCGCGATCGCCAGCGACGCGACCTCGCGGCGCGTGCGCAGGACGAACGGGACGCCCACGAACAGCAGGTAAATGGACATGTACGCGACGAGAAACGACGGCACGAGCGGAATCCCCAGCTCGGCGTCGAGATGAACGCGCACCCGCACCGCATGCCGGCCCGTGACCCAGTCGGCACCGGCGAACACGAGGGCGAACCATGCGCAGACCGCGAGCGTCGCGACGCTCGTGTATCGCAGGTGCGCCCATCCGGGCCACGCCAGGAGCGCGCGCGATGATCCAGTCGCACGAACCGGCCGACGTCTCGCGCTCACGTCCGCACGCGCCGCCCGCCACGAGCTTCGCCACGTATCCTGCCTCGTGGTACCTGTTCGGCACCGCCGCGGAGGTGCGCCGCGGGCCCGTGTCGAAGCGCATGCTCGGCCGCGACCTGGTGGCGTACCGTACGGACAGCGGCCGCTTCGCCGTGCTCGACGCGCGCTGCTCCCACCTCGGCGCGAACCTCGCGATGGGCCACGTGAGCGGTGAGCTGCTCGTGTGCCCGTTCCACAACTGGCACTACGGACCCGACGGCACCTGCGCGCGGATTCCCGGCACGGCGAGCATTCCCGCATTCGCGCGACAGGGGTCGTACCCCGTGGAAGAACGGCATGGGCGGCTGTTCGTGTTCAACGGACCGGTGGCCCTCTTCCCGCTGCCCTTCTTCAGCGACGGTAAGCCGGACGACTACTCGGCGGGCGAGACGTTCGCGTTCACCGGGGACTGCCCCTGGTACGTGACGACGGCGCACGGATTCGACCTGCAGCACTTCCAGGCGGTGCACGACCGACGGATGCTCGCGCCGCCGGAGATCGACTGCCCGGCGCCGTTCGCGCGGCGAAACCGCTATCGCGCCGAAGTGCTGGGCCTCACGCGGATGGACCGCGTGCTGCGGACGATGGCCGGATCCACCGTGAGCGCGAGCATCACCATCTGGGGCGGCACCTTCGTGCTCATCGAGGCGGACTTCGCCCGGGCGCGCAGCCGGTTCCTCATCACGTCGCAGCCGCTGGAGAACGGTCACACGCGCTGCGAGGGCATCGTCTTCGCGCGACGCCACGACAATCCCGCCATCCGCACGCTCGTGGACAATGTGGTGCTCCCGATTCGCCGTCACTTCACGCATGGGTACCTGAAGGACGAAGCGAGCCGGCTGCGGCAGACGTGCTACAACCCGTCATCGCTGATCGAGGCCGATCGCGAGATGGCGGAGTATTTTGCCTGGCTCGCCGCACTGCCGCAAGTCGCGGCGGCAGCTTCGTCTCCCGCCGGCGCCGAGTGGTCGGCGGCTCCGAGCGAGCGAAGCCATGGGGTGCCGGAACTTCAACTCCCTGGCTCATGACGCGTCTCCTGTCCCGCCTCGCGCTGGCGCTCGTCCTCCTCTCGCCGGTGGCAGTGCGGGCTCAGACGCCGGCGGCCGCCGCCCGCACGGGCGCCGATTCGCTCGCGGCGCTGCCGCCGGACCAGCGTGCGGCGCACGAGGAGCTCACGGCGTTCCGCATCGCCATCCAGGGGGCGTTCAACCGGATGGGCGCGTCGGGCACGCCGGAGGACATGCAGGCCCTGCTGGCGTACGTGCACCCCGACGTCCTCTTCTCGGACATGACGGGGCGGAGCACGCGCGGACACGCGGAGCTGCTCGAGTACTTCAGGCACGAGTTCCTGGCGCCCGACCACTCGCTGGCGCGGATGCAGGGCACGTTCGAGGCGGACCACCTGAGCCTCCTGCTTCGCCCTGACGTGGCGACGAACCGCGGCACGGTGCACGGCACCTTCGCGTTCGTGAACGGCTCGGAGATCTCCGTGGACTCGCGCTGGACGGCCACGATCGTGAAGCACGAGGGCCGCTGGAAGGTGGCCACCTTCCACTTCGGCCCGTCGATCTTCGACAACCCGGTGACCAACGCCTACAAGGCGTGGATCTGGAAGGCGGCCGCGCTCGCCGCGCTCGCCGGCCTGGCCATCGGACTGCTCGGCAGCCGGGTGATGTGGAGACGGCGTCCGGCATGACCGCTGCGGGCGGACGCGCGCACCCGATTCCCGGAGCGGTCAACCTGTGCCTCCTCGCGGGCGCGATGATCGCCGCCGGGTGGCTGCTCGCGGCCGCGTCGCACGCGCCGCGCTGGTGGCAGGTGGCGCTCGCGGTGCTCGCGTTCTCCTACGTGAACAACACGATCTTCTCGCTGCTGCACGAGTCCGTGCACCGCATGTTCCACCGGAACCGCGCGGTGAACGAATGGGGTGGACGCCTCGCGGCGGCGTTCTTTCCCACCGCGCTCGCCTTCCAGCGCGTCTTCCACCTTCGTCACCACCGGAACAACCGCACCGAGGTGGAGCAGTTCGACTACCTGCGCCCCTCCGACAACCGGGCGCTCAAGTACGCGCAGTGGTACGCCATCCTGACGGGGCTGTACTGGACCGCGTCGCCGCTCGGCATGCTGGTCTTCCTCGTGTGGCCCGGCGCCTTTCGCTCCCGGGTGTTCCGCGCGGACGATTCCGCGCTGGCGCAGCAGACGGCCGCGGGCGCGATGTTCGAGGGGTTCGACGATGCCCCCACCAGCCGCATCCGCCTGGAGATCCTCTTCACGCTGCTGGTGCAGGCGGCGCTCGTCGTGCTGGCCGGCGCGACGTGGCGCGGCTGGCTGCTCTGCTACGCGGCGTTCGGCATCAACTGGAGCTCCCTCCAGTACGCGGACCATGCGTGGTCCGAGCTCGACGTGCGCGAAGGGGCCTGGAACCTCCGGGTGAATCGCGTGGTCCAGTGGCTCTTCCTGAACTACCACCACCACAAGGCGCACCACCAGCGTCCGGACGTGCCGTGGCTGTACCTGTCGCAGCATGTGGACTTCTCGGAGCCCCGTCCATCGTTCGCGCGCATCTGGCTGAGCATGTGGCGAGGGCCACGACCGCTCCCGGACGACCCGGCGTGACGTCGAGGCTCGCCCGATATCGGACCGAATGGCTGTGCATCCGCGAATGCCTGCGCTTCGCCCGGCGTCACCGCCGCTACTTCATCATCTTCCTGGGCCTGTATGCGGGCTCGCTGCGCGGGTGGCGGCGCGCGCGGGCGGCCCGCTACGGCTACTGCTTCCTCCAGCTGTTCGACGACATCATGGACGGCGACCGCCCGAGCACGTCGTCGCGCGACGACGTGGCGGCGCGCACGATCGCCGAGTGGGAACAGGGCCAGTTCGCCGGTGACGACACGCTGGGAACGCTCGGCGCCGCGTTCGCCGAGGCGCTGAACGACGTTCCCCTGCAGCCGGGCGACGATCCGGGCCGGACCGTGCGGGCGCTGCTGCACGCCATGCACGGCGACGCCCGCCGCGTCGTGAGCGGACAGATGCTCTCGGCGGACGAGATCGCATCGCAGCTGCGCGGCACCTTCCATCATTCGCTCGACGTGCTCCTGATCACCGCTGGCCACCGCACTCGCGCCTCGCAGGTGCCCGACCTGGTGGAGTGCATGGGATGGTGCTCGGTCGTGCGCGACCTCGCCGACGACCTGCGGAAGGGCCTCGTCAACATCCCGACGGACGTCGTCGCGCGGGTGCGGTCGCGTGGGGACGCATTGAGCGCGACCCACCCGGAGGTCCTGCGCTGGCTGGAGGACTACCGGCGCGCCGTGCTGCCCCACGTCACCGCATCGGCGGCCATCCTGCGTGACATCGGACGCGTCGATCCCGGTGCGGGCCGGCTGCTCGGGATGTTCCAGC
>JAQBPZ010000392.1 GCA_028287225.1 Gemmatimonadota bacterium | reverse complement strand
CGAACTCCTGTCTCGCCGGGCTGGCTCCGGCCCGGCCCGACGGGACCTCTGACGCTCGCCTCTTGACTTCAACAGGTAACTAGGGTTACCCTTAGCCGAAGTCATTCAGGACACGGGCGTGGACAATCTCTCCCTGATGACCGCGGGCCCGACGCCGCCGAACCCGGTCGAGCTCCTCGGCAGCGAGAGGATGGGCGAGCTTCTCGGGCGCCTGGCCGAGAGCTATGACCTGCTGGTGCTCGACACGCCGCCGGTGCTCGTCGCCTCCGATGCGTCGATCCTGAGCCGCCACGTGGACGGCACCGTCTTCGTGGTTCGCGCCGGCCAGACGCAGGCGGCCGCGCTTCGCGATGGGCTCGAGCGGCTCGCCGCGGTCGGCACGCACATCCTCGGCACGGTCGTCAACGATCCGGATGGAGAGGTCGCGAAGTTCACCAGCTACTACGGGTATTACTACAACCAGTACTACGAGGCGTCGCCGGCGTAGCGCCGCGTCACCCGGCACCGATCGGCGAACGTCAGCACGTGCTGCAACAAAGAAGGCGACCGCCAAACGGCGGTCGCCTTCTGTTATCGCACCATCGCCCTGCGTTGGAGCTGCTACACGCGTCGTGCGTCGGCGCCGGAAGGCCGCGTGCGGCGCGAGCCGGTGCCGCGCGCGATCGTCGCGGGAGTGCGGTCTCCGTCCTGGGTCAGCATGAGGCGCTGGCGTGGCACATTCGCGAAGCTCGAGGCGCGCATGAGCTCAGGATGCTCCTGCATCCAGCGTGCGAGCGCCGGCGCGAGGATCTGCGTGACGCGCTCTGCGCCAGCCGACCGCGCACCACCTTCCACGGAGCACCACACGCTCAGGAAGAGTGGGTCGTGCCCCGCGGTTCGCGGAGCAATCGGGTAGTCGAACGACCAGAGACGCGCGGCGAGCATGCCCGTGATGATGTTGTGGGGCGGCGTCGCGTCGCTGACCCCCAACCGGAGCTGCATGTGCTCGAAGCGGAAGGTCGAGGCGTTGCCAGCGATGATCGCGCAGAGCTCCTCGGTATCCTTCGCGTTCTGGATCAGGCGCGCGATGTCACGCGCGTAGATCTTGTCCTGCAGGCGGCTGCGCCCGGTCAGGGCGGCGGATGTCAGCGATGCGCCGGCCTCGAGCAGCTCATGGTACTGGAGCCAGCGGGCGCCGTACACCAGGATCACCGCCAGGAGCGCGGCGCCGGCGAAGGCCAGCGCGATGGTGAACTCCGGCGGCGCGAGCGACGCGGACACGCCGAGCGCCGCAACGAGCGTGGACAGCCCGAAGAGGACGAGCAGCGACTGCCGCGGCCCCATTCCCAGCTTCCGCAGCTGGTGGTGGATGTGACGGCCGTCGGCGCGCGAGAGCGCGTCGCCACGCAGCCACCGGCGGAGCATCGAGATGCCGGTGTCGAGCAGCGGATAGCTGAGGGCGAAGATCGGCCCGAGCGCGAACACCGCGCCGTCGTGCCGGGTCATCCCCTTCACCGTCAAGACGCCGAGCAGGAAGCCGACCACCAGGCTCCCGGAATCGCCGAGGAAGATGCGCGCGGGCGGCAGGTTGAAGCGCAGGAAGCCGAGCATCGCGCCGATCAGTGCCGTGGAGCACCAGAAGACGGCCGTGTTGTGGAGCACCAGCGCGGCAACCGCGGTGGCGACGAGCGCGATGACCGCCACGCCCCCGGCCAGTCCGTCAGCGCCGTCCACGAGGTTGAAGGCGTTCGACAGGCCCACGATCCAGAGGATGACGAGCGGCAACGACATCAGCCCGAGCACCACGATACGGCCGCCGGGCAGCACGAGCGCCTCCATCCGCAGGCCGTAGCGCCACACGATGACGGCGGCGATCGACTGCACGACGATCTTCATGAGCGGCCGAACGCCGATCAGGTCGTCGACGAGGCCGACGGCGAAGAGCATCGTCGCGCCGATGCCGATGGAGATGATGAACGGGAAGAGCAACAGCAGGCGCGCTGCCGACTCGAGCGAGGCCGCGGCGCCCGCCGCGATCAGGACAGCGGCGAACACGCCGATGCCGCCGAGGCGCGGGATCCCACCCTTGTGCGTGTGACGATCTCCATCAGGGAGGTCCAGCAGTCCCTTGTGGATGGCAAAGCGCGCCACGAGCGGCTGGAAGCTGCCGCTGATCACGTACGCCAGCACGAGCACGCCGATGCCGACCAGCGACAACGGAAATGCACCGAGAGTATGCTGCTGCATCGCGCTCATGTACGCACCGCCCTGCAAGCTGCCTGGTCGGCGCAGCGTCGCGCCGGTCGTTCAATCATGCGTTTGCCCACTGAAGATGGGGCCCGGCGACGTCGCCAGGCGACACAAAAAGCGTCGCCAGGAGATCGGATCACCGGCGGCGCACAATATCCAACTGTTTAGACGATCATGCAAGGAGAAAGTGACGAACTGGGAATATATGGTTGTGCCAGGTACTCCGTAATCCGCCCTCCGCATCACCTCGCTGTAGCGGTCCCGAGCCGAGCCTCCTCGTGATGCTCCAGGAACCACTGGTACGTCCTGCTGATCCCCTCGCGCAGCTCGACACGTGGCGACCACCCGGTCGCCTGCAGCCGAGACGAATCGAGCAGCTTCCGCGGCGTACCGTCCGGCTTGCTCGAATCGAAGATTAGCGAACCCTCATACTTCACGATCTCACGCACCAGCTCGGCCAGCTCCCGGATGGAGACGTCGCTCCCGTAGCCGACGTTCACGATCTCGTTGACCGCGTTCGGGCCACCGACGATCCCGCCATCGCGGCCCGCCTCGGCCCAGACCTGCATCAGGTGCACCGAGGCGTCGGCCATGTCGTCCACGTGCAGGAACTCACGCTGCGGCGTTCCACTGCCCCACACGACGACCTCCGGCTCGCCCGCGAGCTTCGCCTCGTGAAACCGGCGGATCAGTGCCGGCAGCACGTGGCTGCCGTTGCGGTCGAAGTTGTCACCCTCGCCGTAGAGGTTGGTGGGCATGGCGCTGATGTACCTCGTCCCGTACTGCCGGTTGTAGCTGCGGCAGGTCACGATGCCGGCGATCTTCGCCACGGCGTACGGTTCGTTGGTCGGCTCGAGCGCCCCGGTGAGCAGCGACTCCTCGCGGATCGGCTGCTCGGCGAACTTCGGGTAGATGCACGAGCTGCCGAGAAAGAGCATCTTCTTCACGTCCGACGCGTGCGCCGCATCGATGACGTTGAGCTGGATCAGCAGGTTGTCGCGGATGAACTCTGCCGGATAGCTGTTGTTCGCCATGATGCCGCCGACCTTCGCCGCGGCGAAGAACACGTAGGCCGGCCGCTCCGCCAGGAACATCGCGCGCACCGCCGCCATGTCGGCCAGGTCCAGCTCCTGGCGCGTGCGCAGCAGGAGGTTCGTGAAGCCGAGCGCGCGCAGCCGTCGCACGATCGCCGAGCCGACGAGCCCGCGATGTCCGGCGACGAAGATCAGGTCGTTCTTCTGCATGTCAGCCCTTCGCGGAGACGAACGGCTTCTGCGCCGGCACCCGGACCGACGGCGCCGTCTCACGCTCGGCGAGCTGCATGTCCGCGTCCACCATCATGCGCACCAGCTCCTCGAAGCCCACCTTGCACGTCCAGCCGAGCTCCGTGCGCGCCTTGCTCGCGTCGCCGAGGAGGACGTCCACCTCGGTGGGGCGGTCGTAGCGCGGGTCGTAGGCGACATGCTTTTCCCAATCCAGCCCCGCATGCGCGAACGCCTTCTCCACGAACTCGCGCACGGTATGCGTCTCTCCCGTGGCCACCACGTACTCGCCGGCGGTGGGCGCCTGGAGCATGCGCCACATCGCCTCCACGTAGTCACCGGCGAAGCCCCAGTCGCGCTTCGCGTCCAGGTTGCCGAGGAAGAGCTTGTCCTGACGTCCGAGCTTGATGCGGCCCACGGCGCGCGTGATCTTGCGCGTCACGAAGGTCTCGCCACGACGCGGGCTCTCGTGGTTGAAGAGGATGCCGTTGGCCACGAACAGCCGGTACGCCTCGCGATAGTTGATGCCGAACCAGTGCGCGGCCACCTTGCTCACCGCGTACGGGCTGCGCGGATAGAAGGGTGTGGACTCCGACTGCGGCGCGGGCGCCGCGCCGAACATCTCCGAGCTGCCGGCCTGGTACACCTTGATCTGCCGGCCCTTGCTCTGCTCGAAGTCGCGCACTGCCTCGAGCAGCCGCAGCACTCCCATGCCGACGACGTCGGCGGTGTACTCCGGCTCGTCGAACGACACCCGGACATGGCTCTGGGCGCCGAGGTTGTAGATCTCGTCCGGCGCGATCGCGTGCACGAGGCGGCGGAGAGTGCCCCCGTCGCTCAGGTCCGCGTAGTGCAGGAAGAGGCGCGCGCCCCGCTCGTGCGGATCCTCGTAGAGGTGCTCGATCCGCGACGTGTTGAACGACGACGAGCGGCGGATGAGACCGTGCACCTCGTATCCCTTGCCGAGCAGCAGCTCCGCGAGATACGAACCATCCTGACCGGTGATGCCTGTGATGAGCGCGCGTGCCATGTGCAATGGTATGGGGAACCATGAATATACGGACCCGGCACCTCGGCCACATCGGCGTCGCTGCGGGGGGCCTGAACGGCTTGAAGGGCTTGAACGGCCTGAACGGCCTGAACGGCGTTTGCGGTTTGCGGTGAGCGGTTGGCGGTAGAAGCGTCCCGAGGGCTGACCGCTCACTGCCAACCGCAAACCGCAAACGCCGTTCAAGAAACGCCGTTCGGTGTTCAGCTCTTCTTCACCAACCCCCGCGCCGCCTCCACCACCTTGTCCACGGTGATCCCGAGCTCCGCGTAGACCGTCTCGTACGGCGCGCTCGCCCCGTACCGGTCGATCCCCAGCACCACGCCGTCCCGGACCCAGCGGTACCAGCTCTCGGTCGCGGCCGCTTCGATCGCCACCTTCGGGACGTCGTTCGGCAGCACCGACGCCTTGTACGCATCCGACTGCCGCGCGAACAGCTCGTGGCTCGCCATGCTCACGACGCGCGCCCTGATGCCGGACTCGGCGAGCTTCTCGCGCGCGGTCATCACCAGCGCCACCTCGCTCCCGCTCGACATGAGCACGACGTCCGGCGTGCCGCCCTCAGCGTCGGCCAGCACGTACCCGCCCTGCTTCACGCCTTCGGCTGAGGCGAACTTCGTCCGGTCGATGTAGCCCAGCTTCTGCCGCGTCAGGACGAGACAGGTCGGCCCGTTCGCATTCGAGAGCGCCACCTTCCACGCCTCGGCCGTCTCCGTGGCGTCGGCGGGGCGGATCAGGGTGATCTGCGGGATGGCGCGGATCGCGGCGAGCTGCTCCACGGGCTGGTGCGTGGGGCCGTCCTCGCCCAGGCCGATGGAGTCGTGGGTGAAGATGAAGATCACCCGCTGCTTCATGATGCTCGCGAGCCGCAGCGTGGGACGCAGGTAGTCCGAGAAGATCAGGAAGGTGCCGCCGAAGGGAATCACCCCGCCGTGCAGCGCCATCCCGTTCATGATGCTCCCCATGCCATGCTCGCGGATGCCGAAGTGCACGTAGCGCATGTCGTACGCGCCGGGCGCGAAGTTCTTCCACGTCTTGACCGCGGTGCCGTTGCTCGGCGTGAGGTCGGCCGAGCCGCCGATCAGCTCCGGGACCACCCCGGCCAGGGCGTTGAGCACGGTCTGCGACGCCGCCCGGCTCGCGACGCTGCCGTTCTCCGCGGTGAAGTTGGGGACCACCTTCTCCCACCCGTCGGGAAGGTCGCCGGCCATGCGGCGCAGCAGCTCCTTCGCCTCGGTCGGGAACGCCTTGCCATAGGCGTCGTGCTTCGCACTCCACTCCTTGTGCGACCGCGCGCCGCGCGTCGCCGTCTCACGCCAGTGCGCGAGCGCCTCGTCGGGGACGTAGAACGACTCCTCCGGCTTCGGCCAGCCGAGCTTCTTCTTGGTCGCGACGATGTTCTCGGCGCCGAGCGGCTCGCCGTGCGCGGCGGAGGTGTCCTGCTTGGGGCTGCCGAAGCCGATGTGCGTGCGCGTCACGACGAGCGTCGGGCGCTCCGTGTCGGCCTTCGCATCGGCGATCACCTGGTCGATGGCGTCGAGGTCGTTCACGTCCTCGATGTGCAGCACCTGCCACCCGTACGCCTTGAACCGCATCGCGGTGTCGTCGGTGAAGGTGAGGTCGGTGCTGCCGTCGATCGTGATGCGGTTGTCGTCCCAGAAGCCGATGAGCTTCCCGAGCTTGAAGTGACCGGCGAACGACGCGGACTCGTGCGACACGCCTTCCATCAGGTCGCCGTCGCTGCAGATGAAGTACGTGTAGTGGTCGAGGATCGCGTGCCCCTCGCGGTTGAACGTCGCCGCGAGATGCGCCTCGGCCACCGCCATGCCCACCGCGTTGCCGACGCCCTGGCCGAGCGGCCCGGTGGTGGTCTCCACGCCGGGCGTGTGCGTGTACTCGGGATGCCCGGGGGTCTTGCTCTCCCACTGGCGGAACTGCTTCAGGTCCTCGAGCGACAGGTCGTACCCGCTCAGGTACAGGCAGCTGTACAGCAGCATGGACGCATGGCCGCACGAGAGCACGAAGCGGTCGCGGTCGGCCCAGTGCGGATCGGCGGGGTCGTGGCGCATGTGGCGCGTGAAGAGCGCGTAGCCGAGCGGGGCGAGCGCCATCGGGGTGCCGGGATGCCCGGAGTTGGCCTTCTGGACCGCATCCATGCTGAGGGTGCGGACGGTGTCGATGCAGAGCTTGTCGAGCGCGGAAACGGGCATTTGTGAGTGGCTGGGGTGCGGGAAAGATAGTCGCCCCCGGAGCACCGCACGACCTGGAAACAGCGTTTTACCGCGGAGGACGCGGAGGACTGCCGCTCGGGACGCATCCAGACGGGCCGGTTCGGACCGAATGCAGCGAGTGCACCGAAAACTGCCGAATCATTCCCGTGGAGGGTCGTCCGCCACTCGCTGGAAGTACTCGGCAGTTTTCGTTTCAACTCGGTGCATTCGGTCCGAACCGACGTCTCCTGTGGCCGGCCCGAGCGGCCGTCCTCCGCGCCCTCCGCGGTCAAATGCTTTTTTGACTGTCGCCCGTCGAGAGGATCAGCGTGGACGCAGCGCCACTGTGCGGGGCTTTTGCGGAAGTCCCACGAAGAGCATCCCGGCCCGTGGGGAGCGCGCATCCACCACGGTCCGCGTCGCCGACCGGGTGAGCTGGTCGCTCACGTCGTCGACGCTGGCGTCGGGGGTCGCTTCCAGGAAGAGCGCCGCGGCGCCGCTCACGTAGCCGGCGGACATCGAGGTGCCGGTCCAGAGCTGCTCGATGGGCTCGCCCGTGGTGTCGATGCCCGGGAGGAGGACGGAGTCGCCGGGCGCGAACACGTCCAGGCACGCGCCGTACGCGGTGTGCAGGGCACGCGCGTCGACCACGGTGCGCGGCGCCCGCGTGGCCCCCGTCACCCGCGAAGCCCCCACCACCACCACGCCGGGCGCGTTGGCGGGGGAGATGTGGCATGCGTCCAGGTCGACGTTGCCCGCCGAGACGATCACGGGAATCCCCGCGGCGCGAAGCTGGGCGACCGCGGTGTCGAGCGCGGGCACCGACGCGGCGGTGTCGGCGATGAACGACCAGTTGGCGACGGCGCGCTCGCCGGGATGCCGCGCGTGGTCGGCGAGCACCCAGCGCGCGGCGCGGACGATGGCGTCGATGGAGCCGCGCATCCGCCGGCACTCCACCATCTTCACGTCCACGAGCTGGCTCTCGGGCGCCACCCCCAGCGTGCGTCCACCGATCGCGCCGGCGACGGCCGTTCCGTGCGCGTTGCAGAGCCGCTCCTCGCCGGGAAACGCATCGAACCCGCGCCGGACCCGGCCCGCGAGCTCGGGGTGCGTGTCGAGCACCCCGCCGTCGAACACGTAGACGGTCACCCCGCGGCCGGTACCGACGTGGCGGTAGGTGTGGTCGAGCGGCAGGTCGGGCTGGTCGATCCGGTCCAGCGCGAGGGACTCGGTGAACGCCTCGGTGACGCGTGCGGCGGGCAGCCCCGCGACGCGCGGTGCAGCGTTCACCGAGCGGCCGGCCGCGGCAACGCCACCGGAGGAACCGCCTGGTTGCCGCGCGGGCGACATGCACCCGCCCGCCAGGATCGCCGACAGGACGGCGAACAGCAGGCGGTGGCGCACGGCGGCGGTCTCCATGGACCGGCACACGTTCATTTGCCGTGCCAGATGCCCGGACACGATGCCCGAACGGCGGCTCCGGGTCGGTCAGGACGACCGCAAGAGGGTACGGGTCAATGACCCGGGCCACGAATACTCCGGTCGTCGTGACCTGACGGGGGCCGGTTACTCCGGGGCTGCTCTCCGCGTACGCGAACCCGGACCGTGCTTTCCCCGTACGCGAATCCGGACCGTGCCTTCTGCGTACGCGAATCCGGCGAATGGCATGCGAATGGACGCGATGCTGTGTCGTGGTCGGGCACAAGCCGGGAACAGGGAGTCCGGGCAGATGAACACCAGGATCGGAGAAGATGACAGCTCAGCGGCGTTGTCCCTAATCCCTAGTCCCTAATCCCCTTACTGCCTCACCCGCACCCCGATCTCGGCCACGTAGTCGTGGCGTGGGCCGAAGTAGCGGGCGTTGCGGATACGCTCGGCGCCGGCGCGGGCCCAGATGGAGAGGCGGTCGCCGGGCTGCACCAGTGCCGAGGCGATGAGGCGGTCGCGGAGCTCGTCGGGGTTGCTCGACAGCTTGTAGACCACCCAGACGCGCTGCGCGTTGAAGCTCCCGTAGTATCTGACGTCGCTGTAGATGGCGGTGCGGCCGTCGAGGGAGAGGCGGACGGAGGGGGTGGGCTGCCAGTGCAGCACGGCGCCGTAGGCCTTCGCGTCGGCGCCGAGCTCGTCGCCGAGCAGACGGCCGCGCGTCGTCATGCCGTTGGTGAAGGGCGTGTGGGTGGAGGTGTAGATGCCCATGTGCTTGGCCGTCAGGTCCAGCGAGAGGGCGGGGGTGCCGAGGCGCGGGAAGAGGATGGCGAGCGAGTGCGACCCGTCGTTGGTGAAGATCGCGGGGAGGCGCGAGACGTCGAAGTCGTCGAGCAGCAGCTCGGTGGCCACCACCATGCCGCCGAGTCGCGGGAACGCGACGCGGGCGTCGACGCCGAGTCGCTTGTCCGACTGCACGTCGAGGGTGCGGGTGGTGTCGTAGTAGTTGTGGCGGCGGAAGAGGTCGAGGATCGGGATGAAGTCGATGAGCTGGTTCAGGGGCGACGAGTAGCGGTTGCCGCTGCCGCCGAAGTGGTCCTGGAAGGTGGCGCCGAGCTCCACGGTGCTCGACGGTGCGACGCTCAGCTTGTAGGAGAGGAGCTTGGAGTGCGAGCGCACGGCGCTGGCCCCGAGGTCGGCGACGACGAGGGTGCCGCTCGCCGGGCCGGCGCGGCGGAGGAAGCCGGGCAGCAGGAAGGGGTGGTCGCTCGCGAGCGACACCTGGTCCAGGGCGGGGGCGTCGGAGGCGAGGAAGAAGCCGTCGCCGGGGCGCTGCGACCAGGCGAACTGCTCGCGGCCGACGCCGAGCGCGAGGTTCCGCCAGCGCGCGCGGGCGCTCCCGAGCAGCAGCTCGGCGCGTTCGGTGGTCACGCCGGCGTCGCGCGGGTGGCGCAGCTCCACGCGCTCGCGCGCCTGGAACGCCAGCCACGTGGCCGGCTCCACACGCTGCGCGAGCTCGAGGGCGGCGGACTGCCCGGCTACGGCCGGCTGCCCGAGCCGGCGCCGGGCGAGCGGATCGAGGGTCGTCGCGGCGAACCGGCCGTTGTCGCCGAGGATCGGGCGACGCCGCGCATCGGTGGAGAGGGCGCTGAGGGTGGCTTCGTCGAGCAGGGCGATGGCGGGCAGAGGGTGC
>JAQBPZ010000388.1 GCA_028287225.1 Gemmatimonadota bacterium | reverse complement strand
TACGAGGTGGTGCCGGCGCAGGTGCTCGCGGACGAGAGCTTCGACCTCGCGCGACGGCTCTCGGCGATGCCGACGCGCGGCCTCGGCCTGGCGAAGCGCGGCTTCAACGCGGCGTTCGCGAACGACCTCGACACGCAGCTCGCGCTCGAGGAGACCCTTCAGCGCGAGGCCGGCGCCACCGCCGACCATGCCGAGGGCGTCCGCGCCTTCGTCGAGAAGCGGCCGGCGACCTTCGAGGGACGCTGATGGCCGGCACGCGCATGACCGTCGGCGTCGTGGGCGCCGGCGCGATGGGGGGCGGCATCGCGCAGGTGGCTGCGGCTGCGGGGCACCATGTGGTGCTCGGCGACGTCCAGCCCGCGGCAGTGGGCCGCGCGCGAGCCGCGATCGCGAAATCCCTCGCGCGGGACGTGGCGAAGGGCCGGCTCGCCCAGGAGCTCGCCGATGCGGCGCTCGCCCGCATCTCGGACGCCGGCGACCTCGCGGTGGGGTATGCGGCCTATGCCGACTGCGGCATCGTGATCGAGGCGGTGCTCGAGGATCTCGCGGTGAAGCGCACCCTGTTCGCGGCGCTCGAGGGCGTCGTGCGCGACGACTGCATCCTGGCCACGAACACGTCGTCGCTCTCCGTCGCCGCGCTCTCGGGCGGGTGCGCGATTCCCGGTCGGGTCCTGGGCGTGCACTTCTTCAATCCCGCGCCCGTGATGCCGCTCGTGGAGATCGTGCCGGCGATCACCACGGCGCCGGCGGTGGCGGACGCGGCGCGCGCCCTCGTGGACAGCTGGAAGAAGACCACGGTGGTGGCCACCGATACGCCCGGCTTCATCGTGAACCGCATCGCGCGCCCCTTCTACGGCGAGAGCCTCCGCATCCTGGAGGAGGGCATCGCCGACGCGCCCACCATCGACTGGGCACTGCGCGAGCTGGGCGGGTTTCGCATGGGGCCGTTCGAGCTGATGGACTTCATCGGCAACGACGTGAACTACGCCGTCACGACGAGCGTCTTCGAGGCCTTCTTCCACGATCCGCGTTATCGTCCCTCGCTCACGCAGCGACGCCTGGTGGAGGCCGGCCTCTACGGCCGCAAACGGGGGCGCGGCTTCTACGACTACGCCGAGGGCGCGCCGGCGCCGGCGCCCCACAGGGACGGCGCGCTCGGCCAGCGCGTGGTGGACCGCGTGCTCGCCATGCTCGTCAACGAGGCCGTGGACGCGCTCTACATGCGCGTGGCGTCGGCCGCCGACCTCGAGACCTCCATGACGCGCGGCGTGAGCTATCCGCGCGGGCTGCTGGCGTGGGGCGACGCGATCGGCGCACCGGAGATCCTTCGTCGCCTCGAGACGCTGCAGGCCGAGTATGGCGACGACCGCTATCGCCCGACCGTCCTGCTGCGCCGGCGCGTGCGCGATGGACAGCCGCTGCTGAGCGCACCCTCCACTTCCACCAGCCCTTCTGCACATGAGTGAAGCGTTCATCGTCGACGGGGTGCGCACCGCCGTCGGCAGCATCGGCGGCCAGCTCAGCGAGGTGCGAGCCGACGACATGGCCGCGCACGTGATCGCCGCGCTCGTCGCGCGCCACCCGTCGCTGGATCCGGCCCGCATCACCGACGTCGTGCTCGGCTGCGCGAACCAGGCGGGCGAGGACAACCGCAACGTCGCGCGCATGGCGGTGCTCCTCGCCGGGCTTCCGACGAGCATTCCCGGCGAGACGGTCAACCGCCTCTGTGCCTCGGGGATGAGCGCCGCCGCCCACGCTGCCCGCGCGGTGAAGCTCGGCGAGGCCGACTTCTACGTGGCCGGCGGGGTGGAGAACATGACGCGTGCCCCGTACGTCATGAGCAAGGCGAGCAAGCCCTTCGCCCGCGACATCGAGCTGTTCGACACGAGCCTCGGCTGGCGCTTCATCAATCCGGCACTGCGCGACCGGTACGGCGTCGACTCCATGGGGCAGACCGCCGAGAACGTGGCGGAGCAACATGGCATCAGCCGCGAGGACCAGGACCACTTCTCGGCGCGCTCGCAGCAGAAGGCCGCGGCCGCACGCGAGGCGGGGCGGTTCGTGCCGGAGATCGCACCGCTCCAGATCGCGCAGCGGAAGGGGCCGGCCAGGGTCGTGGACACCGACGAGTTCATCCGGCCGGAGACGACGGTGGAGATCCTCGCGAAGCTCAAGTGCGCGTTCCGCACGGACGGCCGCGGGTCGGTGACGGCCGGCAACTCGTCGGGGCTCAACGATGGCGCCGCGGCGCTGCTCATCGCATCGGAGCAGGGAGCGCGCGAGATCGGCGCCACCCCGATGACGCGCATCGTGTCCACCGCCGTGGCGGGGGTCGATCCGCGCGTCATGGGCATCGGCCCCGTGCCCGCGACGCGGCGTGCGCTGGCGCTGGCGGGGATCTCGCTGGACGAGGTGGAGGTGATCGAGCTGAACGAGGCGTTCGCGGCGCAGGCGCTCGGCTGCCTGCGCGAGCTCGGCATTGCCGACGACGACTCCCGCGTGAATCCGAACGGCGGCGCGATCGCGCTGGGCCACCCGCTCGGCATGAGCGGCGCGCGCCTGCTGCTCACCGCATCGCACGAGCTGGTACGCACCGGCAAGCGGTACGCGCTGGCGACGATGTGCGTGGGCGTGGGGCAGGGCATGGCGACGGTGCTGGAGCGGGTGTGACGGGCAACATCTTCGCCTTCGACGGCTTCATCCCCGTCGTCCATGAGTCCGCGTTCGTCCATCCCAACGCGACCGTCACCGGCAACGTGGTGATCGGGCGTGACGTGTACATCGGGCCCGGTGCGGCCATTCGCGGCGACTGGGGCGGCATCGTGATCGAGGACGGCTGCAACGTGCAGGAAAGCTGCACCGTCCACATGTTCCCCGGCGTCACCGTCGTGCTGGAAGGCGGCGCGCACATCGGACATGGCGCCGTCATCCACGGCGCGCGCATCGGCGAGAACGCGCTGGTCGGCATGAATGCCGTGGTGATGGACAACGCCGTCGTGGGGGCGGGATGCGTCGTGGGCGCGCTGTGCTTCGTGCCGGCCGGCATGGAGATCCCGCCCCGCAAGGTCGTGGTGGGCAACCCGGCGAAGATCGTGAAGGACGTTAGCGACGAGATGCTGTCGTGGAAGTCGGAGGGGACCGCCCTGTATCAGGCGCTCCCGGCCCGGCTGCACGCCAGCCTGCGCGCCGTCGAGCCCTTGCGGGAGGTGCCCCCCGACCGGGCGACGCAGACCATGAGCTACCGCACCTGGAGAGAGACCAAACCGTGAAACGCCTGCAGAACTACGCGCTCGGCGAGTGGGTCGAGGGAAAGGGGAAGGGGACGACGCTGCTCGATGCCGTGAACGGGGAGGAGATCGCCGTCGCGTCGAGCGATGGCCTCGACTTCAAGGCGATGCTCGAGCACGGCCGCACCGTGGGTGGACCGGCGCTGCGCCGCATGACCTTTCACCAGCGCGCCCGCGTGCTCAAGGCGCTCGCGCAGTACCTCACGGCTCGCAAGGAGGAGTTCTACGCGGTGTCGAGCTGGACCGGCGCCACCCGCGGGGACTCGTGGATCGACATCGACGGGGGCATCGGGACGCTCTTCGCGTATGCGAGCCGAGGCCGGCGCGAGTTTCCGGACGAGACGTACTACGTGGACGGCGGCCCGGAGGCGCTGAGCAAGGGCGGCACCTTCATCGGGCGCCACATCTGCGTGCCCATGGAGGGCGTCGCCGTCCAGATCAACGCCTTCAACTTCCCCGTGTGGGGGATGCTGGAGAAGTTCGCGACGTCGTTCCTCGCCGGCGTGCCGAGCATCGTGAAGCCGGCGACCGTCACGAGCTTCCTCACGGAAGCCGTCGCCCGGGCGATGGTCGCCTCCGGCCTGCTGCCGGCGGGGACGTTCCAGCTCATCTGCGGCAGCGCCGGCGACCTGCTGGACCACCTCACCTGCCAGGACTCCGTGGCGTTCACCGGCTCCGCATCCACGGGGCTGATGCTGAAGTCCGGCAAGGCGGTGCTCGAGAACAGCGTCCGCTTCAACCAGGAGGCCGACTCGCTCAACTTCTCCATGCTCGGCCCCGACGCCGCGCCGGGCAGCGAGGAGTTCGACCTGTTCATCAAGGAGGTCGCGCGCGAGATGACGGTGAAGGCGGGGCAGAAATGCACCGCGATCCGCCGCACCCTCGTGCCGGCGCCGTTCGTGGACGCGGTCACCGCGGCGCTCAGGAAACGACTTTCGGGAGTGACGGTTGGTGATCCGCGACTCAAGGATGTTCGCATGGGCCCCCTCGCCGGCCGGTCGCAGGTGAAGGAGGTGGAGCGGAGCGTGGAGCGGCTGCGCAAGGCGACGGAGCTCGTCTTCGGCGGGCCGGGCACGCTGGACGTGATCGGGGCCGACGCCGACAAGGGGGCGTTCTTCCCGACCATGCTGCTGTACAACGACCGGCCGTTCGACCGCCTGGAGCCGCACGACGTGGAGGCGTTCGGGCCGGTGAACACCGTGATGCCCTACGGCTCGGTCGACGAAGCCATCGCGCTGGCGAAGCTCGGCAAGGGCAGCCTGGTCGGCTCCCTCTTCACCGCGCGGGACGACGTGACGCGCGAGCTCGTGCTCGGCACGGCGGCGTACCACGGGCGCCTCATGGTGGTGAACCGCCACAGCGCGAAGGAGTCCACCGGCCACGGCTCCCCGATGCCGCACCTCGTGCACGGCGGGCCCGGGCGCGCGGGCGGGGGCGAGGAGATGGGCGGGGTGCGCGGCGTGCTGCATTACATGCAGCGCACGGCGGTGCAGGGATCGCCGCAGACCGTCGCGGCGGTGACGCACGAGTGGAGCCGAGGCGCCTCGGAGGTGCACGACCGCATCCATCCGTTCAGGAAGTACTTCGACGAGCTGCAGGTGGGCGAGACGCTGCTGACGCACCGGCGCACCGTCACCGAGAGCGACGTGGTCAGTTTCGCGGGGATCTCCGGCGACTTCTTCTACGCGCACATGGACGACGTCGCGGCCCGCGAGTCGCTGTTCGAGCGGCGCGTGGCGCACGGCTACTTCGTCCTGTCGGCGGCGGCGGGGCTGTTCGTGGATCCCGCGCCGGGTCCGGTGCTGGCGAACTACGGGCTGGAGGGGCTGCGCTTCGTGAAGCCCGTGTACATCGGCGACACCATCCAGGCGCGCCTCACCTGCAAGCAGAAGACGGAGAAGGAGGACCGCGAGGGACAGGTGCCGCAGGGGGTGGTGCACTGGGACGTGGAAGTCACGAACCAGGATGGCGAGCCGGTGGCGGTCTACACGATCCTCACTCTGGTGCGCCAGAAGCGCGGCGCACACCTGCCGTCCAGCCCGACGCTGCTCGCCGCGGCACTGGCCGCGGAGGCGCCGGCAGCAGTGCGCGCGCCGGAAGTGATGGAGAAGACGCAGCCGGGAGACGCGGCGGCGCGGATGAGTTGAACACGGCGAGCAGACGGATGTCCGTCTGTCCAGGGTTGACATCTGGCGTTCACGGCTTCACTATGCGTACCATGTCCGCCGCCCTTCTCGCCGCCCGCTATTACCGCTATCCGACCCCCACGGGCCGGCAGCGGAGGCGTACGCGCGAGTAGCGCGTCAGGCATACCCTCTCGTTCGTCCGCGGCCCGTGCACTCGCACGGGCCGCTTTTTTTGTCTCCGTCACCGAGGATCTCCCATGCAGGACACGCTCTGCGCCCATCTTCACGCTCCCGCTCCGGCCACCTTCGTCGAGCAGGACTGGGCGGCATACACCGACGAGAACCACCTCGCCTGGTCCCTCCTCTACGAGCGCCGGATGGGGACGCTGCGCGACACCGGGAGCCGCGTCTTCCTGGACGGCGCGGCGGTGATCGGGCTCGGCGCCACGCGCGTGCCGGATCTCGAAGTCGTGAACGCCGCCCTGCGCCCGCGCACCGGCTGGCGGGCGGTGCCGGTCTCGGGGTTCCTGCCGGCGCGCGACTTCTTCGCCTGCCTCGCCGACCGCCGCTTTCCCACCACGGTCACCGTGCGCCCGCTGGCCCAGCTCGACTACCTCCCCGAGCCCGACATCTTCCACGACGTGTTCGGGCACGTGCCGCTGCACGCGGACCCGGTCTTCGCCGATTTCCTGCACCGGTTCGGGCAGCTGGCGTCGCGGGCCCGCAGCGACGCGGATGTGGAGGCCATGGCGCGCCTGTTCTGGTTCACGGTGGAGTTCGGGCTGGTGCGCGAGGGGGGGATGGTGAAGGTCTACGGCTCGGGACTCATCTCGTCGCACGGGGACGCGGCGAATGCCCTGGGTGCCGGCTGCGACCGGCGCCCCTTCACCCTCGATGCCGTGCTCGCCCAGCCGTTCGAGATCGACCGGATGCAGGACGTCCTGTTCGTGGTCGAGGACTTCGGGCAGCTGTTCCAGGCGGTGGACGACGCAGCCCGCCAGCTCGGTCTGGGCTGAGCGCAACGTCTATGTCCGGGGGCGCGTACAGCCGGGGCATGGCCCCGGGATCAGACGGAAATGGTCGCCTGGGGAACTAATTAGTTTACACGTAGACTATTAGGCTGTCCGTTCCATGCTCTTCCATCCTCCCCGAGGCTCATGATCGCTCGCCTGTTCGCCGGCCTGCTGCTGGTTCCCGCCCTCTCGCTCCCGGTGTCCGCACCGGTCGCGGCGCCCGTGACCTTCAACATCGACCCGGTGCATTCCGGGGTCTCGTTCCAGATCCGGCACTTCGTCTCGAAGGTCCGCGGGACGTTCAAGGACGTGAAGGGCACCATCACCGCCTCCCCCGACGCCTGGCAGGACGCGGTCGTCGACGTCACCATCGCGACGGCGAGCATCTCCACGGACAACGACAAGCGGGATGCACACCTCCGGTCGAGCGACTTCTTCGCGGCCGACAGCTTCCCGACGATCCACTTCCGCAGCACGCGCGTGGAGCGGAAGGGTGACGATGCCCGCATCTTCGGCAACCTGACGATCCGTGGCGTGACGCGGCCCGCGGTGCTCGAGGGTCATTTCTCGGGGCGGATGAACACGGCGGACGGACAGCGGGTCGGCTTCGAGGCGACCACGACCGTGAACCGCATGGACTACGGCGTGAAGTGGAACCGGGCCGCTGAAGGCGGCGGCGCAGTTCTGGGTGACGAGGTGAAGGTCGAGATCAACGTCGAGGCGAACAGCGTAAAGCGCTGATCTCCGGTCACGATGACCGAAACGGGGCGCCCACCAGCCGGTGGGCGCCCCGTTTTGCGTCACCCACTGGACCGCGCCCCTGACGGGGGCGACCCTCTCCCGCATGCCACCGCAATGCATGTGGTCGTTGACAGGAACCGACCAGAACCTTAGAACAGTGCATCCCCGGGGCGGGACTTTTCGTCGCATCCGAACAGATGTGGCCGGCCGTAATGTCCCGGAGTCTCTTGCTGCAGCGGTCGCCGGACATCTCCGTCCGGCCCGTCCATGCCTATCGTTCTCGGAGGCGATGTGAGGAAGTTCGGATTGTGGGTTCTGACACTCCTGCTGACGCTGTGCGTCAGCGCGGAGGCGTCGGCGCAGCGGCGTGTGGCCGGTCGAGTGACTGGGCCCGCCGGTGAGCCGATTGCGTCGGCCAGTGTGAATGTCCAGGGCACGACGATTGGTGGCTACACGGCCGAGGACGGCCGGTTCACCCTCGCGAACGTCCCCGCAGGCGCGCAGGTGCTCGTCGTGCGCCGCCTCGGCTTCCGCCGCGTCACGCAGCCGATCTCGGCGACGACCGACAACGTGGACATCCGCCTCGAGCGCGACGTGCTGCAGCTCGAGACGCAGGTCATTACAGGCACGACGACGTCGGTCTCGAGCGCCAACGCGGCGAACGCCGTGGCCGTCGTGAGCGGCGAGCAGCTCAACCGCGCGCCGACCCCGACCATCGAGAACGCGCTCCAGGGCAAGATTCCGGGCGCCGTGATCTCGACGAACTCGGGCGCGCCGGGCGGCGGATCGCAGATCCAGCTCCGCGGCGTGACGTCGATCAACGCGTCGTCCAGCCCGCTCTACGTCATCGACGGCGTGCTGGCCAACAACTCGTCGATCGCGTCGGGCATCAACGGCATCACGAATGCCGGGGCCGGCATCACCAACAGCCAGGACCAGCCGGTCAACCGTATCGCCGACCTCAACCCCCAGGACATCGAGAGCATCGAAGTCCTCAAGGGCGCGTCGGCCGGTGCGATCTACGGTTCCAAGGCGTCGAACGGCGTCATCGTGATCACGACGAAGCGTGGCGTGCAGGGCCGTCCGCAGGCCAGCCTGACGCAGCGCGTCGGCCAGTTCTCGCTGTCCAACAAGCTCGGCATCCGCTGCTTCGGCTCGGCGGCCGAGGTCGCGTCCGCCGGCTTCGACGTGGCGGACTACACCGCCCACGGCGGCGCGTGCAACGACTTCGAGCAGCAGTTCTACAGCGGCAACCCGCTCTCGTACGAGTCCAACCTCTCGCTGCGCGGCGGCAACGGCGGCACGACGTTCTACGTGGGCGGCCTCGCGAAGCGCGACAACGCGATCCAGCGCAACTCGTACTACGCCAAGCAGTCGGTCACGGCCAACCTCGGCCAGACCATCGGCTCGCGCCTCGTCTTCCGCTCCAACAACGAGTTCGTCCACTCGCTGACCGATCGCGGCATCTCGGGCAACGACAACCAGGACATCGTCTCGCCCGGCGACATCTTCTCGGCCACGCCGAGCTGGATCGACCTCGCTGCCAGCCAGCCGAACCCGTACCTGACCTCGGGCTCCAATCCGTTCCAGAACGCGGACCTGATCAAGAACCCGGAAGATGTCTACCGCTACATCGGCAGCTTCAACACGACGCTGACGGCGTTCACGTCCTCCCGCCAGACGCTCGACTTCACCTTCATCGGCGGAGTGGACGCGTACTCGTACAACTCGAAGCTGACGTCGCCGCCCGAGGTGTTCTTCGAGCCCAACGACGGCCAGCCGGGCACGATCGTCAACAACAAGCGCCAGAACGTCAACGCCAACCTGAACCTCTCGGGCGCGCACAAGTTCATCGCCGACATCGCGACGGCGACGACCTCGTTCGGCCTGCGCCAGGAGCGCCGTCAGTACGATGGTCTCGTCAGCCAGGGCCGCAACTTCCCCGCCGGCGTCTCCAACGTGAACTACGGCGTGGTGCAGGGAATCGACGAGCAGCAGTTCCTCGTCAAGGACTTCGCGTACTTCGCACAGGAAGAAGTCCTGATGCTGAACGAGCGCCTCCTGCTCACCGGCGCCATCAATGCCGAGCGGTCCAGCGTCAACGGCGACGA
>JAQBPZ010000387.1 GCA_028287225.1 Gemmatimonadota bacterium | reverse complement strand
TGCGCGAATCCCAGCACTTCTGCGTCCATGTCGGCCTCCGTTGAGTTAGGCAGACGTACGGCTGAAGGCGGGCACAAGTTGCGACCCGCTGTCGGCACGGTGACCGGAGGCCGGTTCGGACCTACTCGGTGGAACCGGGAGCGATGCCCAGCCGCATCTGCATGCCGAGCGCGACGCGGTGGCCGAGGGCCTTCATGTGCTCGGCCGCGGGCCCGGCGGCGTGGGCGTCGACCGTCGCCTCGAGGGTCTGCAGCCAGTGCGCGAAGTGCTCGGCGGTGAGGCCCGGCATCGACAGGTGCGGCCGGAATGCGTTGCCGCTGTACCGCCCCGTGTGGAAGATCAGCGTCGACCAGAAATCGGCGATGCGCGGCATGTGCGCGGACATGTCGACGGCGGCGAAGTACGGCGCAAGGAGCGCGTCACGCTCCACCCTCGTGTAGAAGTCCGTCAACAGCGGCAGCAGGTCCTCGTCCCGAAGGTCCTGCGACCCGTGCATCCCCCTACCTCGCCGGCGCGACCGCCACGGTGAGCAGGAAGACTCCGCCCTCCGGGGCACGCACGCGGTGCACGATGCCGGTGTCGAGGGCGAAGAGCGAGCCGGCAGCCAGCGGCCACGATTTCCCGTTCGCCTCGAACTCGATGGCGCCCTCGAGTACCTGCACCGTGATGGGCCCGTCTGCGGAGTGCGACGCGACCTCGCCGCCCGCGGCGATTCCCATGAGCGTCACGCGCAGCGGACCGTTCTTGACGAGCGTGCGCGCCGAGCGCGACGTCGTCGCGAGCTGCTCGTGGACGGTCCGCACCTCCTGGGCGAGATCGAAGGCGAGGGCGGGGCCGCTGACGGGATGCTGGACTGGCGACATGGGTGCCGTGGGTCGGAAGGCTCGTGGATCGGCTCGCGATCGGAATGGTGCTACCCACTCCATCGTCAAGCACCGTACTAATGATACAGAGAAGAGGGTTCCGGCGAGCCGGTGGCGGGCGGCAGGAACGCGCCCGTGCATGGTCGCCCCGCAGGTTCGCGAAATTCGCGTACCCTCACCGCACCCCGCGGCGGTGCGGAGGGAGGACTCGGAGATTTCCGCCGGCGTCGCCGGAATCGGCGACACCGTGGGTGACATCGAGGCGCAGCCGGCGGCGAAGAGGAGCGCGGGGAGGGAGAGCCGGGTCATGGTGGCTGTGGTCATGGGATCACTGTTTGTGTCGCGCGCAATTGGCGCTGGCGCCGCCCCTTTCGGAAGGGAGCGCCGCCGGCGCGCGTCGCCGGACGACAATCAAGGCGCTTCCCGAATCTCGTTCCCTTCTCGCTTCGCCACCCCCTTCCGTCCAGCGCCCCGAGCCCCTACATCCCGGGCTCGTGGAGGAGCCATGAGACACCAGTCAGCGGGGTACGCCGTGCGGGGAAAACGTGGAGCGTTCCTGACCATCGTCGCCGCGTCGCTCCCTGCGCTCGCCGCGGCGCAGGCCGTCGCGCCGCCTCCCGCACCGCAGAATCCATCGCCGATGGTGGAGTCCACGCGGGCGCACGAACGTCTGGCACCGGATGCCCCGGCGACCGGCACGCGCGGCTCCTTCATCGGGCCGCAGGGGAAGCCCGTCGAGGTGTGGGCAGCCGGCCGCAGTCGCTGCTCACCCGACGTCGATCTCATCGTCCACTTTCTCGGTGGCGCGTGGCTGCCGATGCGCGCGGCGTCGGGGCTGGGCGAGAACGCGGTGGTGGCCGTCGTCAACATCGGCGCCGGGTCCGGGATCTACGACCGCTCCTTCTCCGAGCCTGCCGTCTTCGACTCGCTCGTCGCCGGCGCGATGCGCACGATCCCCGGGTCGTGCGGCGCGCCGCGCCTGCGCCGCCTGACGCTCTCCGGATTCAGCGCTGGACACGGCGCCATCCGCGCCATCCTGCGAGACGACCGGCATTTTCAGCGGGTGGACGCCATCCTGCTGCTGGACGGAATGCACACGTCGTACGTTCCGGAGGGAAGCGGGCTCGCCGCTGGCGGGACGCTCGACTCCACGAACCTTGGCGCCTTCGTGCGATTCGCGCGGGCGGCGGTGCGCGGCGAGAAGCGGTTCGTCGTCACGCACTCCGAGATCTTCCCCGGCACCTTCGCCAGCACGACCGAGACGGCGGACTACCTGCTGCGGGCGCTTGGCCTGAAGCGGACGGCGGTGCTCCAGTGGGGCCCGCGCGGGATGCAGCAGCTCAGCGAGGCGCACGCGGGCAGGTTCGAGCTGCTCGGCTTCGCGGGCAACTCGGCCCCCGACCACATCGATCATCTGCACGCCATGCCCGAGATGCTTGCGCGAGTGAGCCGCTGACTCGGATCGTGACGCCAGGCAGTGGTCCGAAAGTCGGTTCCGCCACTTGCTGCAGGGCGTACGCGAATCGCCGCGAATGTGCAGCGAATGGTCGCGACAGGTCCATGCATGGTGCATGTGAGGAACCAGGGGACTGACCGACCGGCGTTTTCCTCCGCGCCGCGTTGAGGCTCTTGCAAGAGCATCTTTTAACTCGGAGGGGCGCGGAGGAACACGGAGGGAGGTCCCCGAGCGGCAGTCCTCTGCGCCCCTGCGTTGAAAAAACTTGCCGAGGGAGGCCGCCGCGAACCCAGCGATGTCCACTGCCTCTCGAATGAGTCTGTCCAGCCGCAAGTTCACCCGAGCGACGGCACGACTACGGGTACCGCCGCGGCATCCCTGCCTCGACCGGCGGCTGGCGGTGCACTATTCCTCCCTTCATCACGAACGCCACGCGCATGAAGTTCTCCGGATCCGTCCGCGGGTCGCCATCGAACGCGACCAGGTCCGCCTGGTAGCCTGGAGCGATCCGGCCGATCTGCGTGCCGAGCCCGAGCGACTCCGCCGAGCGTGAGGTGGCCGAGGTGATGACGTCGACTGCGCGTTCGCCGCTCTCGCGCACCCGGCAGATCATGTCCCGCGCGTTCTGGCCATGCGCGCCGGCCACCGCGTCGGTGCCATAGATGACCTTGAGGTTCGGCACGGCGCGGTAGCGGGCGACGAGCGCCTTCCGGAGCTCGAGGGCGTGCTCCATCGCGGTGAAGCCCTCGTCGTTGTAGTTGCCGATGCCGCGGAACCACTCCTTGTGGTCCAGGTAGTTCCGGTTCACCAGCTCGCACTGCGGCTCGAACCAGGTGCCCGCCGCCGCCATCATCCGGAGCGCCTCGTCGTCCACCAGCACGCCGTGGTCCACCTGCGAACAGCCAGCGCGCACCGCGGCCTTCGCCGCCGACGCCGCGTGCGCGTGGACGATCGAGCGCAGCCCAAGCGACTTCGCCTCGCCGCAGGCCGCGTCGAGCTGTTCCTGCGTCATCGTCTGCCCGCCGCCCTCGCGGATACTCTTCGACGCGAAGATCTTGATGACGTCGGCGCCGCGTGCCTTGAAGCGGCGCACGATGGCGCGGATCGAGTCCGGCGGGCCCGCCCGCTCGCTGAGCGATCCCATCGAGGTGAGAATTCGCGGGCCCGCCAGGACGCCGCGCGCGATCGCGTCGCGCACCGGGGCGTCCTCCGGGCCGCCGACGCTCTGGACCGTCGTGAAGCCCGCCTGCAGCATCCGCTGCGCGTTGCCGGCGACGTTGACCATCATCGTGCGCTCGTCGTCGCCGTCGCCCTCCTGGTGCAGGCGTCCCTTGGCCGTGACGTACCAGCCGAGGTGGACGTGCGTGTCGATCAGCCCGGGAGCCAGCACGCGGTTGCCGAGGTCGACGTCGGCCCTCCCCGAGCGTGGACGAATCGCGACGATGCGGCCGTTCTGGACGACGACATCCATGTTGCGCTGCACCGTGCCGGCGCCGTCGATCAGGGTGG
>JAQBPZ010000371.1 GCA_028287225.1 Gemmatimonadota bacterium | reverse complement strand
GGCCGCGCAGCGCGCGCACTTGGCGACGTGCGCCGCCAGGCGCGACGACTCCGCGTCGCCGAGCGCGCCGTCGAGCCACGCGTGGATCGTTCCCTCGTCGGGATGTTCGCCGGACATCGCTCCCTCCATGCTCCCGGTCATCGCCTGCCCGCCTCGGGCACCGGCTCCAGGGACTCGTACACCTCCATGAGCCGTCGCCGAGCGCGCGAGAGCGTCGTGCCCACCGAGCCCACCGAGAGGTCGAGCGCCGCGGCGATCTCCGGATAGCTCAGCCCCTCCTCCTTCATCAGCAGCGCATCGCGATCGCGCTCGGCCAGCAGTGCGACCGCGCTGCGCGCGCGTGCCCGCTCCTCGTCGCGCTCCATCGTCGTCGGCTCCGGCTCGCCGGCCGGCTCCAGCTCCGCCTCGGCACGCATGCGCTCCAGCCGGTCGCGCTGCCGGGCGTCGCGCCGCGCCCCGTCACGCACGAGGTTCGTGGCGACGGCGAACAGCCATGACCGCTCGCTCGCGATGGTCTCCTGCGCCAGCGCCCGCACAAACGTCTCCTGCGCAACCTCCTCGGCCCAATCCCGGTCCCCGGTCCGCCGCGCCAGATAGCGCACGAGCGGACCGTGGTAGGTGTTGAACAGGTACGTGAGGCGATCGGGTGGGACCATGGCTGTTAACATGGCCTGAAGGGAGACGCGCGGACAGGCCGGGCTTGCACAGGGGCCTTTCAACGGCGTTTGCAGTTGGCGGTTGGCAGTGAGCGGTCAGGCCTCGGGACGCTTCTACCGCCAACCGCTCACTGCAAACCGCAAACGCCATTCAACTCTTCGGTACCTCCGCCATCAGCCCCCACAGGTGGTTGTCCGGATCGCGGAAGAAGCACATCCACAGGTCGTGGCCGGGCATCGGCGCCACGAGGTGCGGGGTGTCCACGAAGGTCACGCCGCGCGCCTGCATGGCCGCGTGGGTCCCGAGGATGTCGGCGACCTTGAGGTAGATCACCGTCCCCGAGCCCGGCAGCAGCTCGCCTTCGGCGCCGCTGAGCATCAGGCGGGTGGGTCCGGCGCTGAAGAAGGCCAGGGCCGGGCCGGCGCCGAAGAGGAAGGGGAGCCCCACGCGGTCCCGATAGAAGGCCGTGCTCCTGGCGACGTCGCGCACCGTGAGCGCGATCTGGCCGATTGAGGCATCGAGCGGGGCGGCGATCGGCGAGGCGGGCATCGGGGGCTCCCTGTGGAGTGGCGACGCGCAAGGTGCACGCCCCGGGGCGATCCGGCGAGAGGCGCCTCTTGCGTAAATGCCTCCTCGAAACATAGTTAGTCACGCCTAAATAAAGATTCGGGCAGCCCTTGCTTCAGGACCATGAACGCCTTTCGCTCCCGCGCCCGACCCACCGAGCCCCTGACGCCGCCCGACACCGGCTGGCGACGCGCGCGCGTCGCGCCCAGCCTGGCGGAGGTCTACCGGTCGGTGCCGGTGATCGGCACCGGCAAGCTGGGAAAGATCCTCGCCTTCGCCGGCCCGGGGTATCTCGTCGCCGTCGGCTACATGGACCCCGGCAACTGGGCCACCGACCTCGCCGGCGGCTCGCGCTTCGGGTACACGCTGCTGAGCGTCGTCCTGATCTCCAACCTGATGGCCGTCCTCCTCCAGGGCCTGTCGTCCAAGCTCGGCATCGTCACCGGCCGCGATCTCGCGCAGGCCTGCCGCGACCACTACAGCCGCCCGGTGACCATCGGGCTCTGGGTGATGTGCGAGATCGCCATCGCCGCCTGCGACCTCGCGGAGGTCATCGGCTCGGCCATCGCCCTCAACCTGCTGTTCGGGCTGGCGCTCCCGGTCGGCGTCGCGATCACCGCGCTCGACGTCCTGCTCCTGCTCTACCTCCAGAACAAGGGGGTGCGCGTGCTGGAGGCGCTCGTCATCACCCTCATGGCGACGATCGGCGTCTGCTTCGCCTTCGAGCTGTTCCTCGCCAAGCCCGACCTTGCCGGCGTCGCGCGGGGGTTCATCCCGACGCTCGACATCGTCAACGATCGCGAGAAGCTCTACATCGCCATCGGCATCCTCGGCGCCACGGTGATGCCCCACAACCTGTACCTGCACTCGTCCATCGTGCAGACCCGCAGGTACGAGGAGTCGTCCGCGGGCCGGAAGGAGGCGGTGCGCTACGCGTTCGTGGATTCCACCATCGCCCTCTCCCTGGCGCTGTTCATCAACGCGGCCATCCTCATCGTGGCCGCCGCGAGCTTCCACACCACGGGCCACCACGAGGTGGCGGAGATCCAGGACGCACACAAGCTGCTCACGCCGCTGCTCGGCGCCGGGGCGAGCACCATGTTCGCGCTCGCGCTGCTCGCGTCGGGGCAGAACTCGACATTGACGGGAACGCTCGCGGGCCAGATCGTGATGGAGGGATTTCTCGACATCCGCGTCCGGCCCTGGCTCCGGCGGCTCATCACCCGGCTCATCGCCATCGTGCCGGCGGTGATCGTCGCGATCGTCGCCGGCGAGTCGGGAACGGCGAAGCTGCTGATCCTCAGCCAGGTGGTGCTGAGCCTGCAGCTGTCGTTCGCCGTGTTTCCGCTCGTGATGTTCACGTCGGACAAGCTGAAGATGGGCGAGTTCGTGAACCCCGGGTGGATGAAGGTGCTGGCGTACCTGACCGCGAGCGTGATCGCGACGCTCAACGTGTGGCTGCTGTTCCAGACGGTGCGGGGCTGGATGTCGTAGCAGGCCGTCCCCGTTTCTTTTTCTGATGGTGTACGCGAATCGACACGACGGATGAAGGGCAATCAGCGCGAGTCCTGCACTCGGTGTCTTACCGAAGCTGTAGAATTCGCGTGGATCGTCTTGCGCCGCATTCGCCGCGATTCGCGTAGCTGAAGGCGATAGCTGAAGGCGATAGCTTTACTGGTAAATGTCGTCACCCTGACCTCGGTCACCGTGTATCACCGCATCCTCGTCCCGCTCGAGTGCTCCGACTACGACGACGCCATCATGGCGCACGTGAAGGACCTCGCGCAGCTCTGCCACGCCTCGGTGGTGCTCATCCACGTCGCCGACGGGTGGGCGGCGCGCAACCAGCACCAGCTGGTGCTGCGCGAATCGGACGAGATGAAGAAGGACCGCGAATACCTCGAGGCGCGGTGCGAGGCACTGGAGTCGGCCGGGATCGACGCCGAGTGCGTGCTCGCGGGCGGCGATCCGAGCAGCGAGATCGCGGCGGCGGCGGAGCGCGAGCGCTGCGACCTCGTGGCCATGAGCACCCACGGTCACCGCGGCATGCAGGACCTGCTGCGCGGCAGCGTCGCGAACGACGTCCGGCACCGCACCACCGTGCCGGTCCTGATGGTGCGCGGGACCCCGCGTTCGCTCCGCACCGTCTGAGCGCGACATGACCTCCGGCTCCACGAACCACGCGCTCAGCGGTCCGGTCGAGGACTACCTCAAGGCGATCTACGACCTGGAGCGCGTCGGCGAGCCGGCCGCCACCAACGACATCGCCGACCGGCTCGCGATCTCCCCCGCGTCGGTCAGCGGGATGGTGCGCCGGCTGGCCGACCAGGGGCTCATCACGCACGAGCCGTATCGCGGCGTCCGCCTCACCCGCGAGGGACGCTCGGCCGCGCTCCGGACGCTGCGGCGCCACCGCATCCTGGAGTGCTACCTCACCGAGGTCCTGAACTATCCATGGGACCGGGTGCACGACGAGGCCGAACGGCTGGAGCACGCGGCATCGGAGGAGCTGATCGAGCGGATGGCCGCCACCCTCGGCGACCCCCGGCACGATCCCCACGGCGCCCCGATTCCCACCCGCGACGGCCGCGTGGAGGAGGCCGCGCTCGCCACGCTGGCCGACGCCGCCACGGGCGACCGGGTCCGCGTCCGACAGGTGCAGGACGAGAGCGCCGAACGGCTGCGCTATCTCGCCGAGCTCGGCATTCGGCCGGGCGCGGTGGTGCGGATCCTGGACCGGGCGCCCTTCGACGGACCCATCACGCTCTGGGTGGATGCGCCGGGCGGCGGCTCCACGCGGGCCGTGGGGGTGGGGCTGGCGCGCGAGGTCCTGGTCGACGCGGCCGAGGGAGGCTAGCGTCGGAAGGACGACGGAATGCTCTTTGCCTCCGAAACACGTTCGGCACTCCACAGAGAGAGGAACGCGTGACTGCACGACCCATCGTCTCGGATCCGGACACCGGCATTCCCGATCTCATCCGTCGGCTGACGGACGACTCCAAGCGCCTCGTCACCGACGAGGTGCAGCTGGCGAAGATGGAGACGAAGGACAGCCTGCATCGGGTCACGCGCGGCGCGCTCTGGATGGGCCTGGCCTTCGGCGCGGGCATCGTGATGCTGGTGGCGCTCACGATCTTCCTGGTGACCCTGATCGGCCGGCTCGCGAACGGCCACATGTGGATCGGCGCGCTCGTCACCGGGCTCGTGGAGCTCGGACTGGGTGGCTACTTCGTGAAGAAGGGGATCGGGTCCTTCGCCGAGCCGTCGTACACGCTCGAGCAGTCGCGGAGCGCGCTGAAGGACACCGCGAGCTGGGCCAGCGCGCAGGCGCGGAGCTGAGCGGCTGAGCGGGCCCGCTTGCGCGGCTTGCCGGAACGGAGGCCGCGCGAGGTGCGTTGGAGAGTGAGGACTCCTCTCATGCATGTCCTCCTCGTCTTCCTCGCGCTGCCGGGACTCGCTCCCGCGGCGCTCGGTGCGCAGGGGGGCGCGTCGCCACGCACCATCGCCATCGACGAGCGACTCGCCGCCGATGCCGGCCTCCGGCTCGGCGACCGGCTCTCGCTCACCGCAACGCCCGGCGTCGCGGGCGACAGCGTCGTGATTGGCGCGATCGTCCGCCGCCGCGCCGATCCGGCCGAGATTGCGCGCGGCGAGTATCGCGTCCGCCTGCACCTCACCTCCCTCCAGTCGCTCCTCGGTTACGGCGACCGTGTGGACCGCTTCGCCGTCGCCACGCGCTCGAGCGCCGCGACGGGCGCTGCCATCGCGCGCATCAACGACGCCGCATTCGGCTTTCGTGCGCACCGGTCGGCGGACATCGCCGTGGAGACCTCCACCACCTTCGCCGTGGTGTCGCGCTTCCACCGCGCCATCGGCGTGATCACCATCGTGGCGAGCGCGATCTTCCTGCTGTGCATCATGCTCCTCAAGGTGGAGGAGCGCCGGCGCGACGTGGCGGCACTGCGGCTCATGGGCATCTCCGCGCCGACGATCGTGCGCAGCGTCGTGCTGGAGGCCGCATGCGTCGCCGTGCTCGGCAGCATCGCGGGCGTCGGTGTGGGTGGGGCCGCCTCCTGGTTCGTGAACCGGCATTACCAGGCGGTCTACCGCACCCCGCTCCGCTTCTCGCTCGTCACCGGCGACATCGTGCTGCTCGCCGTGCTCCTCTCGCTCGGCCTGGGCATCGTTGCCGGCTGGCTCGCCGCGCGGCGCCTGGTGCGCACGCCGCCCCTGGCACTGTTCGGACGATGACTGGGATCAGGGATCAGGGATTAGGAACAACACAGCCCGCTCCGGTTGGTCGCCGTTCCTAATCCCTGATCCCCAATCCCTCGTAGCCCCGCCATGCTCCTGACCCTCGCCGCCGCCTCGCTCTTCCGCCATCGCGCGCGCACGCTGCTCGCGGTGCTCGGCGTCGCCGTGTCGGCAGCCATGCTGCTGGACATGGTGATGCTCGCGAGCGGGATGCGGGAGTCGTTCCGGTCGCTGCTGCTGTCGCAGGGGTTCCAGCTTCGCCTCGCGCCCAGGGGCACGCTGCCCTTCGACACGGAAGCGACCATCGGCGACGCGGGCGCGCTGGTGGCCACGCTGCGCTCGCGCGGCGCCGTGCAGGCGGTGAGCCCCGTGCTCGGCGGCCAGCTGCACGTGCCCCTCGCCGACGGCACCACCGTCACGGGCGCCGCACTCGGCGTGGACCCGGCGGTGCAGGGCGACTACGAGCTGCTCGACGGCCGGCAGCCCGCGGGCATGAACGAGATCGTCGCGAACGACGCCATGCTCGCGGCCATCGGCCGGCACGTCGGCGACACCGTCCGCGTCGCCGCCGGATACGACGCACAGATGCGGTCCCTCTCCGGCGAGCGCGTGGTGCGCGTCACCGGACGCGTGCGGTTCATCTACATGGCCGCCGGGCAGCGGGCCACGGCACTGCCGATCGACGCGCTGCGCGCCATGCAGGGAGCGACGGCCGCGGACCGCATCTCCCTCGCGATGGTGCGCCTCACCCCCGGTGCCGACGTGGACCGCGAGCGCGCGGCAATCGAGCGGCTGCTTCCCCGCGTGACGGTCATCTCCACCGCGGAGGCCATCCGGCAGGTGGACGAGCGCCTGAGCTATTTCCGGCAGCTCGCCGTGATCCTCGGCGCGGTCAGCCTCGTGGTAGGGTTTCTCCTCGTGACCACGCTCGTGACGGTCTCGGTGAACGAGCGCATCGGCGAGATCGCCGTGATGCGCGCCATCGGCGTGCGGCGGTGGCGCGTCGTCGCCCAGATCGTGCTCGAGGCAGGCGCCATCATGCTCGTGGCCGCACCGCTCGGCCTGGCGCTCGGCCTCGTGACCGCGCGCTACCTCAACTCGATCCTCGCGCGCTTTCCGGGGCTCCCGGAGCGCATCGACTTCTTCCTCTTCCAGCCCAGCGCGGCGTGGACGGCCCTGGGGCTCCTCGCGCTCTGCGGCGTGCTGTCGGGCATCTATCCGTCGTGGCGGAGTGCCTCGCTGCCGATTGCCACCACGCTGCGCCAGGAGGCGGTGGGATGAGCGAGCTCGCCGGTGCACCGATCGTGGAGGTGCACGATCTCGTGCGCGAGTACCGCATGGGCAACGAGACCGTCGCGGCCCTGAAGGGCGTCTCGTTCACCGTGCGCCAGGGCGAATACGCCGCCATCGTCGGTCCGTCGGGGTGCGGCAAGAGCACGCTGCTCAACCTCATCGGCGTCATCGACCGGCCGACGCGCGGCACGGTGTCCATCGCCGGCGAGCGCGTGGATCAACTGGGCGACGCGCGCGCCACGGACTTCCGGCTGCGCCGCATCGGGTTCGTGTTCCAGCGCTTCTACCTGATGCCCGCGCTGTCGGCGCGCGAGAACATCGAGCTGCCGCTCGCCGAAGCGGGGGTGAAGAAGTCGGCGCGGCGCGACCGCGCGATGACGCTGCTGGAGTACGTGGGCCTCGCCCGGCGCGAGCGGCATCGCCCCTCCCAGCTGTCGGGCGGCGAGCAGCAGCGCGTCGCCATCGCACGGGCGCTCGCGAACTCGCCGAGCCTGCTGCTGGCCGATGAGCCGACCGGCGAGCTCGACGCGCGCACCGGCGCAGAGATGATCGCCCTGTTCGCGCGGCTGAACGGCGACGGCACGACGATCGTGGTGGTGACGCACGACGAGGTGCTCGCGCGGGCGACGAAGCGCGTCATCCACATGCGCGACGGGTCCATCGTGGACCACGGGACCGCCGGATGATCTGGCTGCTCGCTCGGCGGAACCTCACCATCGCCCCCTGGCGCACCGTCTTCCTGCTCTTCGGGTTCAGCATGGGGGTGGCCGTGATGATCGTGCTCCTCTCCATCGGCGAGGCGCTGCTGGACCAGGCGAAGGACGAACGGCTCGTCGGCGGCGGGGCGATCACGGTGCTGCCCGAGGGCGTGGACGTGGAAGTGATGAAGACCGGCGGGCTCGGTGGCCTGTTCTTCTCCATCGACCATGCGCGCTTCATTCACCGGCAGCTCCTCGCGGCGCCGCGGCTCCAGGACGTCGTCAGCGCGACGTCGCCGCAGATCGAGGGCAAGCTGCTCTATCTCCGCACCGCCGACGGGCGCGAGCGTGCGGTGCGCGCGTCGGCCGACATCCCCTCGCTCACCGCCGCCGTCGGCGCGGCGCCGGACGTGATGCAGGGGCGCTGGAGCGACGACGAGGGCGACCGTCGATGGTTCGCCCCGACGCCCGCGGAGCTGCGTGCCGACATCGACGCCTTCCATACGCCCCCCGCCGAGGTCCGCGGTGACCCGAGCTGGGCGGAGTGGCACTACTTCAACGTCATCTCCCGCGACCGCCGGCGCTGGGCGTTCGTGTCCTTCATCCTCGCCGGCGCGGTCGGCGACAGCAGCCGCCCATGGGGCGGGCAGGTGCTCGTGACGCTGCACGAGCAGGGCCGGCCGGCCCGGCGCTTCACCAGCACGCTGCCGTCGCGCGACGTCCGCTTCTCCACGATCGACGCGAACCTGGCGATCGGCCCATCGCGCGTGGACGTGCGCCCCGACGGCGACTATGCCGTGCACGCCGAGGCCCGCGAGGATGGAGCTGGCACGCCGCTCGTGCTGGATCTCGTGGTGCATCCCGCGCCCGGCGCGTACTTCCCCGGCGCGGCGGTCACGAGCGGCGTGGTGAGCGGCTACGTGGTGCCGGCCCTTCGTGCGCAGGCGAGCGGGCGGCTGTGCGTGGCGCGGGAGTGCACGAGCTACGACGGCATGCAGGGGTATCACGACCACAACTGGGGCGTGTGGCGCGGCGTCACGTGGGAATGGGGCGCCGCGCGCGCGGGCCGCTATACGTTCCTGTACGGCCGGGTGGAGCCGCCCGACAGCATCGCCAGCGTGCAGCCCCTCTTCCTGTACGTGGTGGACTCGGCCGGCTTCCTGGGGCTCTTCCGTCCGAAAGTCATCCGGTACGACGGCGGACGCACCACGCTCGTGAACGGTCGTATCATCCGTACCCCGTCGCGCGCCGAGATGGTGGACGTGCGCGGGTCGGACACGGTGCGCATCACGCTGCACATCGAGGACGCCACGGCGAGCGACACGCGCTCGTCGGCGGCGGAGCGCGGTGAAGGGCTCGCGGCGCGGCGTCTCGCGCGTCCGTACTTCGTGCAGATGAAGGGCACCGCGACGATCTCGGGGCGCATGCGAGGAACCCCGCTCGCGGGCACCGGAGCGGGGTTCTTCGAGACGTACCGATAGGAAAAAACGAGTAACGAGTAACCAGTAACCGGCAGGGAGACATCCCGGGCGGATGTCATCCCACAGCGGCGCAGCCGATGTCGGGACCTTGCATCCCGATCGAGTGGCTGGCCCGTCCGCCGGGATGGTAGGGCCCAACGCGCTTCGCGCGTGGGATGACATCCGCCCCGGACGTCTCTGTTACTCGTTACTCGTTACTCGTTACTCGTTGTTCAGTCGCGCTTGCTGGCGTCGGAGGCGGTGGCCGACTGCTCGTACTGGTTGCCCTTCATGGCGCCGGTGCCGGAGACGGCGTTGCCGAACTGGAGCCGGCCGCGCGTGAAGCCTTCGCTCGCGAAGCCGCTCACCGTGTGCCAGTCGCCGTACTTCTTCGCCTGGTCCGCCGACCATCCGCGCTGGAGATCGCCCTGGACGTCCTTCCACTCCCGGTGCGCGTAGTCCGGGTTCTGCGCCGCGATCTGCCCCAGGTGGTACGCGGGGCGCACGTCCTCGAAGGCGCGGTCGGCGAACCGGTTCGGCGACGATTCGTACGCCGTGCGGTAGTGCGCGTCGTCGGCATCCGTCAGCTTGCTGGCGGCTTCCGTGACGGCGCGGCCGCTCCACCATCCACCCAGCGCGCCGGCGATGCCGCCGAGCAGCGTGCCGACCGGGCCGGCCACCGAGCCGATCGCGGCGCCCGCGAGCACCCCGCCAACGCCGCCGACCGCTTCGCCCGCCTCGTCGACGTGGCTCGGATTGCTGTCATGCTTGCCGAGTGCCGCGTCCTTCGCACGCTCGGCGCGCCCGTCGATGCTGTCGTTGAGATCTGCCATGTCGTTCTCCCGGGTGTCGGTGAGTGAAACGTGCCCCTGCAAAAGGCAAGTTCGGGACCGGACGTCAGGGCTCGCATGGGGCATCTCCTTGACAGCGCACGGTCCGGCTGGAGCATTCGATGCTCCCCTCATGAGCGTGAAGCCATCATGTCGTCGACGCGCCTGCATGCCAGCCCGCTTGCCGCCAGCTGCCTGACTGCCGCGCTTCTCGTCGCGCCGGCAGCGCTGGCGCAGTCGCCGCTCGTGGGGTGGACGACGGCACACCGCGTCACCACCGACTCGGGCAATGGGCAGCCTCCCGCGGTCACCGTGATGCGGACCCTCCGCGCCGGAACGCTCACGCGTATCGAGATGTTCGAGGGCGGCGATGCCACCGACCCGCGAGCCATCATGATCACCGACTCGGCCGCGGGCACCCTGCTCTCGGTGATGCCGGCGCAGCAGTCCGCAGTGCTCATCGCCTATTCCCCCGCCACCATGCGGCCGATGCTGGAGGCGGTCAGGATGCAGCCGGTCGGGAAGCCGGAGTCGCGCACCGACGACCTCGGCGACGGTCCGGCGATCCTCGGCCATCCGACGCATCATTACCGCACCACGGGGCGAAGCGTCATGCACTACGCCGGCCCGACGGTCTCGTGCGACCGGACCACCGAAACGCGCACTGACGTCTGGACGACGCGCGACTCCATCGGGCCGCGCGAGCCGCATCGCGCGCGCCAGGCGCCGGCGGTCATGGCCCCGGGCGAGGGAAGCGCAGCCGCCGTCCCGACGCTCGACACCACCGCGATGAGATTCCAGGCCGGCGCGCGGAGCCATCTGCTGCGTACCGAGACCGCCAGCACCCTGGTCCGGGATGGCGTGCCGCCGCAGTCGGTGAAGGTGACGGACGAGGTCACCGAGCTCCGGTACGGCCCCCTGGATTCCGCGCTCTTCTCGGCGCCGGCTGGCTACCGCGTCACCGACCGGCGCGCGATGATGGCCGGGATCGACCAGAAGAAGATGTACGAGGCGATGGCGCCGATGTTCGAGCGGATCTTCTGCGGGTCGGGGGCGGCGAAGTAGCCCGCCCGCTGCTTGACACCGTCGCGTCGACCGCACCGATTCCCTCCATGCCAGCGTCCATCCGAATCGGCACGCAGGGTTGGAACTACGATGCGTGGGTCGGCCCGTTCTACCCGGTCGGCACGCGTGCGGTGGACTATCTCTCCATCTACGCACGCGCCTTCGACACGGTAGAGGTGGACTCCACCTTCTACGCCGTGCCCGCGGCGAAGACGGTGCGCGGCTGGCACGACCGGACGCCGGACCGGTTCACCTTCGCGCTCAAGCTGCCGCAGGAGATCACGCACGAGCGCCGCCTGCGCGACGCGGGCGACGTCGCCGAGCTGTTCTACGACCGCGCGCGCGAGCTCGGTCCCAAGCTCGGGCCCGTGCTCATCCAGCTCGCTCCCGACTTCGGCCCCATCGAGCTGCCCGCCCTCGCGAAGATGCTGCCCACGCTGCCGGGCGACATCCGCTTCAGCGTGGAGTTCCGGCATCGCGGCTGGATCCAGGAGGGCGTGCTCGCCCTGCTCGCCGAACATGGCGTGGGCCTTACCCTGACGGACGCCCGCTGGCTCCCGCGCAAGCAGATGCTCGAGCTGGCGACCCGGGTGCCCACGGACTTCCTCTACGTCAGGTGGATGGGCGCCAACCGCGACATCGTGGACTACTCGCGCATCCAGATCGACCGCACCGCGGAGCTCGAGCAGTGGGCCGGCGTCCTGTGGCCGCTCGTGCAGAAGCGCGTGGCCGTGTACGGCTACATCAACAACCACTTCGCCGGCCACTCGCCGCAGAGCGCCCGCGAGCTCCAGCGCGCCCTCCGCCAGACCCCCGTGGAGCCCGAGACCCTGGGCGAGCAGATGTCGCTGTTCTGAGCGACTATCTTCATGCATGCGCCCTCGTACCATCGTGTTCTGCATCATCGCCGTGCTCGCCGCCGGCCTCTTCACGCGGCTTGGCTTCTGGCAGCTCGGCCGGCTCCGGGTACGGCAGGCCCGGAACGCGACGGTGATCGCCGCACAGCGTGACGCGCCGACGCTGCTCAGCACCCTCCCGCGCGACACCGGCGCGGCCCACTACCGCAAGGCGCTGCTCGTGGGCCGCTTCGACTACGCGCACGAGGTGGTGCTCGCCGGACGCACGCATCAGGGGTCTCCGGGGGTCGAGCTCCTGACGCCAGTCCGCATCGCCGGCTCCGACACCGCGGTGCTGGTGAACCGGGGCTGGGTCTATTCCCCCGATGCCGGTTCCGTCGACCGCTCGCGCTGGCGCGAGGGCGACTCCGCCAACGTCACGGGATACGTGGAGCTGTTCGCCCCCGACGCGGGCACCACCAGCTCCACGCTCGACTCGCGCATCGTCCGCCGCGTGAGCCGGCTCGAGGCCGCATCGCGCATCCCGTATCCGCTGACCCCCTGGTACCTCGTGCAGACGGGGGACACGGCCGACGCCCGCCACCCCGCGCGGCGCATCATCCCCACGCTCGACGATGGCCCCCACCGGGGCTACGCCGTCCAGTGGTTCGCCTTCGCGATCACCGCACTCGTGGGCGCGCTCTTCGTGGTGCTCAAGGATCGACACGGCTGACCGGTCGGATTCCGTCGTCGTGGCGCATCGGCCCTCGGCGAGCCGGGAAAGTCAACTGACTGGGACTGCTCACGCATCCAATGGATCCGTCGTATGACGAGTCGCCCGCCAAATGGCACGCCACGCATCGCGACCACGTGGGCATCCATCCTTTACTCACCGGACATCATCCCAGAGCTGGCTTCGGTCAACCCGGGCTGCCCTACGAGGACTGCCCAGGGCCCTCGCGCAACGGGGCTTCCTCCGTCCTTGCCGCACCGGACGGACATCCCTTGCCGCGCCGGACATCGCTGGAGGGCCGGTCACCGTGAGTTTGGAGGGTGCGGGGCGGAGATCTCCGCCCCGCACCCTCCATCAGTTGCGGTGGCCAGCCATCGTACCATCTCGACGAGTAAAGGAACGGTGCCCGCTCGTCGCACGAGGGCATGGCGGGCCATTTCGTCGGGCTGCCTCACCTCGCATCAATCCGATTGGATGCGTGAGCAGTCCCAGTCAGTTGACCTTCAGCCCCGCTCGCCGAGGCCCAGTACGCCACACCGATGGAATCCACGGTTGAACAGAGTCAGCCAAGAGTCGTCGGACTGACCGGAGCAGGCGATGCGGCTCCACGAAAATTGCGGTAGCTTCGAGACAACGTCTCAAACACAGCGAGTCGACATGTCCGACAAGGCCGCAGGTCTCGCCACCGAGAAGGAAGCCCGCGATGTCGCCGAGGCGGCGCGCGAGAGCGAGTGGTCCGGGCCCAGCTTCGTCCGCGAGCTCTTTCTGGGCCGCTTCCGGCTGGACCTGGTGCATCCGCACCCGGTGAAGGAAGATCCGGCCGAGGCCGCCCGCGCCGCGCCCTTCATGGCGAAGCTGCGCGCCTTCCTCGAGCGCTGCGACTCGGACATGATCGACCGCACCGGGGAGATCCCCGAGGCGTACGTGCAGGAGCTGCGCGACATGGGGGCCTTCGGCATCAAGATCCCCACCGAGTACGGCGGCCTCGGGCTCTCCTACGCGAGCTACACGCGCGCCATGGCGATGGTGACGAGCAAGGACGGATCGCTCACCGCGCTCCTCAGCGCGCACCAGTCCATCGGCCTGCCGCAGCCCCTGAAGCTCTTCGGCAC
>JAQBPZ010000350.1 GCA_028287225.1 Gemmatimonadota bacterium | reverse complement strand
AGTGGCGCCGCGAGACGCCCTCCCCATCGAGCTGCAGGTCGCACGCGTCGTCGCGACCGATGACGATCTTGCGACCGGGGAGCGTGAAGACGCGTCCGGTGCTGAGGTGCAGGAGCTGCGCGGCGGCGGGAGCGGAGGCGCTCGCGGACTGCTGCACCGGCACCGAGGTGGTGGCGGCGTGCGTCGTCGGCATGCCCAGGTCGGGGAGGACGCCAGGCTCGGCGTCATACGTCAGACGGCACCCCGCGAAATCGATGTGCGCGCCGTGCCGCAGCTCGGCAGGTCCCACACCCAGCGGCTCGTCGTTCACCCGCACCACCACGGAGGCCGTGGTGCGCTGGATGAGCACGGGCCCCTGGGGCTGGACGGTGATCGTGGCGACGGCGGGCTGCCACGCGAGCGCGGCGACCGGCAACGCGTTCTGACCGCGGCCGCCCAGAGTGTTCGTGCCTGGCCGCAACACGCAGCGGTCGGCGCCAGATCGCAGAAGTGGCATTATCAGAAAGAGCCTCGCGGGGAAATCGCCCGTAGTCATGCTCGCGTGGCGCGAACGCGTCCTGCCGTTGCCCTTCATGACTCTAGGCTAGCCACCCCCGAAGCTGCACCCCGGTCAGCAGGCTCGGCAGTGACGCAGCGCACGATCCTGATGATTTCCTCGGAATCCGGCTCGCTCAGGGGCGCTCCCTATCCATGAAGAAGGGCCGGCATCTCCGCAAGAGACACCGGCCCGTTCGCACGAGTGCGGCTGGCTGCCGAGGCTACTGCTCGACGATGACCAGGAAGCGCGACGGGCCCCAGAACTTGCCCGGCTCGGAGATCTTCAGGTTGCCGGTGAAGGAGTCCTTGTCACGTCCATCGACCGCGGCGTAATCGAGGCTCTGGCGCGAGATCACGCGATAGCGGTGCGAGCTGTCGGGCATCGGGATCATGTGCGTGCCGCGCTGGTCCACGGCGGTGAACACGTCGGGGTCCACGGTGCGCGACATCTGGAGGGTGCGGCCCGGATGCGCGAAGAGCAGATTCGCACCGCCCTCCCGGACGACGATGCCGCGCTTCAGGAGGTCGTCTTCCCGGCCCACGACATAGAAGGCCTTGTTGTGCTGCGCCTCCAGCGACGCGAGCGTTGCGCCGAGCGCCTTCGTCACGCCGTTGAGGCTGTCCACACGGGAGGAGAGCGCGTCGATGGTGGCGGTCTGGCGCTGGATCGTGACGTTGAGGTCGGCGATCATCGCGGAGTCGCTCGCGAGCTGGGCGCGCAGGGCCACGTTCGTCCTGTTGGCCTTGGCGAGCTGGCTGGCGGTCTCCTGCGCGCGCTGCACGAGCGCGTCGACCCGTGCCATCACCGCGCGGCGGTTGAGGATCTGCTGGGCGAGCGGGTCGAGCTGATCCTTCGAGCCCTTCCCCTTCTTCTTCTTGCCGACCACGCGCGAGACGCTGCTGTCGATGCGCATGATGAAGTCGTCGGCCTGCAGGACCACGCGGGTCAGGGAGTCCTTCTGCGCGGCGAGCTGCGTAGTGAGGCGCGCCTGCTCGGTGGCGGCGGACACCGCCAGGCTGTCGGCGCGGGCGTGCTCCTTCGACGGACCACAGGAGGCGACGACGGCAAGGGCGAGAACTGGAAGTGTGATGCGACGAGTGCTGAACATGTGCGCCTCCATGGGCGTCCGTGCTGTCGGGAATGTGGCGGCGATCGGCGACAGGTGGGAGGTCGCGGATCCGCGCAGTCTGCGGGTCGCGAATGATTGCATGTTCGCTCCGTCCGCGCGCGCGACCGGATCACCGCTTTTTCGTGATCCTCGTCACCATCCGGATTCGCTCTTTCCAGACGCGGGGCTCCTTCCCATATTCGCCGCGGCGGATTCGTCAAGTCCGCCGACGGCCCCACCCGTTGTACGTCCGATGCCGGACGTGACGGCCCACCGGATCTCCCATGCCCTCCTTGCTCGCCGTTTCGCGAGCCGGCCTCCCACCCGCCGGCCCCGCCGCTGCTGATTCGCCGCCGAGTGTCCGCCTTTCCGTCGCGTGTGCCCCATCCCGCCGGGGTGCGCGATGCTAGCGCGCGACTCGGGCGGCGGTGCCCCCTACCTGACGCCGCACCGCGTGGTGACGCAGGCGGAGCGGGTGTGGATCATCCGCGAGACCGACGCGACCCTCGCGCCAAACGCTCCGAAGGATCATTGCCTGGTGTGCGAGAGCGCGCTGTCGGTGCGCTGCACGTGGGAGTATCCACGGGAGTGGGCGCGCCTCCCGGATGCCGAGCTGCTCCAGCTGTTCAGCTAGCGCCAGCTAGCGAGAGCCGTCCTCGTAGAGGTCGGCGAGACGGGCGAGCGTGCCCGTGAAGTCGCCGGTGCGCTCCGCGTTCGCGAGCACGGCACGGAGCTCCGGCGTGATGCGCGGACAGCCGGCCAGCGACGCCACGAGCGGCTGCGTGTCGAGCGTGCGCTCGGGAATCGTCCCGACGTAGCGCTCGATGCCGGCGTCGCCCGACGCGGCGGCTGCCAGCCGCAGCGCGCGGCCGAGGGGAAGGCCCGCCTCGATGGCGGTGCCGAGCGTGCGCGCGAGCCG
>JAQBPZ010000322.1 GCA_028287225.1 Gemmatimonadota bacterium | reverse complement strand
GCGGAGAAGCGATGCACCCCGCACAAAAGAAAAGCACCGCAACGAGATAACTCGTTGCGGTGCTTTGCCTTACAGATACTTCCCCGGCGAGGAACAGTCCGCCGGTCATATGGGCCTGAGAGGAGTTGAACCTCTGACCTCACGCTTATCAGGCGTGCGCTCTAACCAACTGAGCTACAGGCCCCACTAGCCAGCCTTCCAATGTAACACACCACGTCGGATGGTCAATTGGTCCGACGTGCGCCGCGCGCGTCACGCGCCCGCGCCCCAGGCATTCTGAACGCCCACATCCCGCCTCCTGCTCAGCTCGGTCAGAATGAGCATGGTGTCACTCTTTTACACGCAGCGCAGCCGCGCCGAGCAGCGTCTTCTGGCGTGCTCGGCCGCCGATGTCGCGCTCCCTCTTGACCGTAACTCCATACGGTGCATCATCATGATCATGAGAGACGTGGAGTCGACCGCACCAACCGAGTCGATCCAGAGAGCGCACGAGAATTACGATATCGTCATATTCCTATACAGCCGTTGCGTACGATCGGGCAAATCGTATTGTTCTCGCAAGCGGTCAGGGCAGCAGTCCAGACCGGCCGGCATCACCCGCAGCACTTCCTATCGTCGGAGCCCGATCAGTCGTGAAGCGCCTCCTTCCGCTCCTCCTCCTCGTCTGGGCCGTGCCTTCCATGGCACAGACCTCCGCGGCGCCCATCGGCGTGACGGCCAAGGTCCAGTCGGCGGTGACGATGAGCGGAATGGTGCCCCTCGACTTCGGTGCGGGCATCGTGCCGGGTACCCAGACGGTGGTGTCCGCCGCCAACGGGGGCCGCATGATGGTCTCCTACAACGTCGCGACGCAGCTCAGCATGCCGACCAGCGTCACGCTGACCCGGACCGGCGGGGGCACGGTGGCGGTCGCCCTGTCCTGCGCGCAGGCGAGCACCGGCTCGTCGACCACGCCGACCCCCTTCGCGACCGACTGCGCCGGCGGGTACACCACGGTCCTCGTCGGCGCGGCGCGCACCGACTGGTACGTCTACCTGGGTGGCACCATCTCCGCCGCCGCCACCACCGCGGTTCCCGCCGGCACGTATACCGGTAACGTCGTCGTCACGGCGACCTATACCACCTTCTAGTAGCACCTTCTCGTGGCTTCAACCCGGTCTGCCGGGCGCTGGCTTCTTCGTTCGCGGGTCACCGATGGTCATCACAGCACTCACTTTCCACACCGAGATTCCCATGAAGCGCATCATCTTCGGCCTCGCCCTGCTGCTCACGCCGGCCCTCGCCAGCGCCCAGGCCTGCACGGCGTCGCCCTGTGTCGCCACGAACATCGCGACGTCCGTCACGGTGAAGTCGGCGGTGACGTTCGGCGTCGGCTCGGACCTGGACTTCGGCGTCGTGGTGCCCGCGTCTGCGGCCGGCGTGACCGCCCAGGGCGTGTCGACGACCTCCGGTAGCGCAGGCTCGGTGACCCTCGTCGCGAACCAGTCGGTCAGCGTCACCGCGGACTTCTCCGACCTCACCGGACCGGGTGCCGCCACGCTCGCGGTCGCCTCCACCTCGTGCGGAGTCTCCACCACGTCCACCACGAGCATCACGGTCACTACGCTGTTCCCGTGCGCCACCCCCAAGCTCATCGACGGCACCGCCGCCGCGACTACCCACATCTGGCTCGGCGGCTCGGTCACGACGCTGGCGACGACCCCGGCGGGCAACTATGCCGGCACCGCGACGGTCACGGGCACCTACACGGCCTACTGACCCTTGCACGCAGCGGGCGGCCCTTCGCCGCCCCGCTGTGTTCGAGAGTCGCCGATGTCCCAGGTCCGGTCCTGCACGACGTTTCGAAGCGGCCCACGGCGAGTCTTCGCCTGGGCCGTCTTCGCAGCGCTCCTCTCCGTTGCCCCCCCACTCCCTGCGCAGACCGTGTCGGCCAAGGTGAGCACCGGCGTGGTGGTCGACGTCGCCCTCACCGGCGCCGCCGTCCGGAACCTGGACTTCTCGCGCATGACCCCGGGGAGCGCCAGGGTGGTCGCGTCGCAGGATGCACAGACCTGCGCCGACGGCTGCACGTCGGGCAAGTGGCGGTTCCAGAACCTGTCCAGGAAGGGGAGCGACCGCACGGCCAACCTGCAGTTCACGGTGCTCCCGGACAGCCTCGTCGGTCCCGGCGGCGCGCGCCTCGGGGTATCCTACACCTCGCGTGCCTGCGTCTACGACCAGCTGCGAAACGTCTCCCTCGGCTGTGTCGACCAGGGGGCGACGAGCCAGGGCACCAGCATCGCGGTGCCCATCAACAAGGTGCCCGGCGCGATCGGCGAGACCAGGCCGCAGGCGGCGCGCGACCTGTACCTCTGGCTGGGCGGCACGGCGTCGCCGAGGCCCGGCCAGCACGCCGGCAGCTACACCGGCGTGGTCACGGTCTACTTCTTCTATAATTGACGATGCGACCGCCGCCCTTCGTTCCGCTGCTGATGTCGCTCGCCCTCCTTGGCTCCACGGGTGCGGGCGCGCAGAACTACTCCCTCAATGCCCACGCCACGGTCACCTCCTCGGTGAGCGTGGCGCAGGTCGCGAGCCTCGGCTTCGGGTCGGCGGCCATCGTGCCCGGCACCGCCATCACGGTGAGCGCCGCCAACGGCGGAAAGGCGCGCGTGGACTTCAACGAGCCCACGGTCGTGACGGTGCCGGCATTCCTGCTGCTCGCCGGCCCGTTCGGAAGCCAGGTGCGCGTGGACCTCGCCTGCGCCCAGGCCACGACGGCATCGGCGAGCGCCCCCACGCTGTTCTCCTCGGGCTGTGCGGGCGGCTTCACGCCCCCGCTGGGCGGCCACGTGGGCGGCTCGCACTACATCTACATCGGCGGCGCGTTGTCCTCCGCGGCGTCCAGCGCCGCACCGGCCGGCAGCTTCACGGGGAGCTTCTCCGTGACGGCGTCGTACGTCGTCTACTGAGCCACGCCAAGATGCAGATGCGTCCCTTCCTCCGTCTCGCGCGGCCGCGGTTGCGCCTCGCCGCCGCGGCGCTGCTCCTCGCACTGGGGGGCCGGCGCGCGGGCGCGCAGTACACGGTGACGCAGGTGCAGCCGCTCGCCTTCGGATACCTCACCCAGGGCGTCACCGAGGTGGTGCCCTACACCGACACCTTCCGGCGAGGCCAAGTGAGGATCACCGGCTCGGGCAACGCCTACGTGCGTCTCCTCATGCCGACGGTCCTCACCTCCGCTTCCGGCGCCACCATCCCATTGCAGTTCCTGACGGGCGACGTGGCGGCCGTGCCATCGGGCGGCACGGCCCAGCCTTTTGACCCGGCCGCCTCGACACGCGTCAACCTCAGCAAGGGCGCCGGGTCCCTGCTGATCGGCGGACGTGCCGCTCCCGGCGTCGGCCAGGCGGCGGGCCTCTACACGGCCACCATGACCGTCATGGTTTCCTCCACCAAGATCTGACCGCCTGCGAGGGCATCCGATGCGTCTCTCTCTTCGTTCGCTCTGCTGCGCTGCCCTGCTCGCCCTGTCGCCCAGCGTCGCGCGTGCCGTGACGGTCAGTCCCAACGCGCTGTTCATCGACAGCCGCACGCGCTCCGGCGTGCTCACGCTCTACAACCCGGGCACCACGGCGGAGGAGATCGAGATCACCTTCGCGTTCGGGTACCCGCGCTCCGATCTGCAGGGCGCCATCTCCGTGGCCCTCGCCGACAGCGCGCCGGCCGGCGAGCCCTCGGTGCTCGGCTTCGTCCGCGCCTTCCCGCGCCGCCTGCGGCTGGAGCCGGGCCAGCGCCAGACCGTGCGCATCCTCATGCAGCCCCCCGCCGGGCTGCCCGAGGGCGAGTACTGGGGCCGCCTGCTCGTGCACTCGCGCGGGGGCCGGCCGCCGGTGGAGCAGCAGCAGGGCGGCATCCACATGCAGATCGACCTCGAGACGGTCATCGTGGGTGCGGTGAACTATCGCAACGGCAGCGTGCACACCGGCGTCGCCGTGGATTCCACGCGCAGCTCGCTGAGCCGCGACACGCTGTCCGTGGTGACCGACCTCCATCGCCTCGGCACCGCCGCCTACCTCGGCCACATGAAGTGGCAGCTGGTGAGCAGCACCGGCGCGGTGCTGGCCACGGAAGAGGAGGACATCGCGGTATACCGGAGCCTGCGCAAGGTGACGGCGCTCGTGGTGCCGGCCGGCGCCTCGCTGCGCGGCGCCTCGCTGCGCTACGCGTTCACCACCGACCGTCCCGACATCGACCCCGACTCGCGGCTGAACGCCGATCCGGTCACGGGTATCGTGCCCCTCACGCGTTGATGGGCGGGCACGCCGCGCGACGCCGGCGCGGCG
>JAQBPZ010000321.1 GCA_028287225.1 Gemmatimonadota bacterium | reverse complement strand
CGGTTGGCGGTAGAGGCGTCAAGAGGCCGGACCGCTCACTGCTCACCGCAAACCGCAAACGCCGTTCAAGAACTCTGCGAGTCGAGAACTCCGACTCAGGAAGTCCGCGTGATGATCACGAACGGCGCATCGTCCCGGCCCGGCGTATGGCGCCGCGCGGGCGCCGAGTCGGGTGAGGGCGATGCCGGGTCGGGCTTGGAGAGCTGCGCCGCCCCGCCCGAGTCGACCAGCTCGCTCCCCGCGACCGGGGTCACGTCGAGATCGCCGTGGCGACGGCGCTCGTGCGTGTCCTCCACCGGCTCCCGCCGCTCGCCGGTGCGGCGCTCGTCCCGCGGTGGGCCCGAGCGCGTGCGACGCCGGTCGCGGCTGCGCCGGTCGGCCGTCCGGTCCCAGGCGTCGAGGTGCTCCAGCATGGCGTCGAGCGAGCGGACGCGCCGCACGCCGTCGCGCTCGCGCCGGAAGACCACGTGCGTCCAGCCCTTCATCCCCACCGGCTTGTGCCACGATCCGCCCATGCGCACGCGGTGCCCGTTGATCGCGTTCCGGAGCACGCGCTCGTAGCGCGAGCGCGGCAGCAGCGTCACGGGGAAGAGGTCGTCCCACTTGCAGAGCCGCCCCACGTCGTCGTACGCCGCCGGCCGGTCGTCGAGCTCCAGCAGCGACGGGGCGCGGCCACGCATCACCGCTGCGATCAGCTGGAGCGAGAGCGGGTCGCCGAGCGCGGTGATCGCCGGCCAGAAGTAGCGCGTGGTGCGCCCCGCCATCTCGCGCAGCGAGAGGTGCTCGCCCTGGCGGGTGTGCCACTTCACCCCGTCCACGTCGGCCGTGAACGGGCTGGTGGGAAAGCAGATGTCCTTCGCCACCCAGCCCTTGCGGGAGCTGTGCGGCACGGGGACGAAGCTGCGCTCCACCGGGATTCCGTGGAGGGCCAGCTGGTCGAGGGAATACGCCGGCCACGTCATCACCTCGCGCACGATGCCGACGATCAGCGTGGCCGTGGCCGCCATGAGCGCGGCGTCGGGGGTGAAGTCCGCGGTGATCTCGATGCGGTTGCCGCGCGGGCGCACGCCGATGCCCGTGGAGCGCCGGTTGGCGGCGAGCATCATCACCGGGGCGGCGAGGATGTGCGTGAGCAGGTACGCCAGCTGCTGCACCGAACGGCCGTGTCGCTGCTCGGCCAGCGGCAGCTCGAACGACACGTTGTAGTGCGCGCTGAAGCCGACGAGGCGCACCTCGCGCCCCGTGCGCTCCTCCCACCCGTCGAGCTCCTCGCGCAGGAAGCCGAGGCTCTCCCAGAGCGAGCGGGTGCCGCGCGCCCCGCAGCCGCGCGCGATCTCGATCATCGGCGTGGCGATCTCCATCACCCCGGTGTCGAAGTACAGCGCACCGCCCGTGGGCAGGTGGTAGGACCGTCCGGTGCGATGCACCAGGGGGCCGCGCACGATGTGGCGCGGCGAGCCGAACACGTCCTCGGGCTTCTGGTGCACCCCGTCGACGATGGTGGTGAACTCCGCCTCCAGGCCGATGGCGGGCAGGCTCCCGCTCGTCGGGATCGCGATGCGCGCCCGGGTGCCGGGGCGCTCGCTCCGGCGTGGTCTCTTGTTCGGCTCGGTCAATGACATGCGATGACAGCTCCCGCGCCCTACGCGCGCTTCACAACGGATCTCCCGCCAGCTTCAGGTTGAACGTCTCGCCGGGCGCCTCGCGAGGGACCGAGACCACGTAGCCCAGGTCCAGGTGCAGGTGGTCGTCGGTATATGCATCCGCCGGTCCGAGGGGACGGGTCCAGGCCGTGGGCAGCACGGAGCGCGCGATGTTGGCGAAGCGCTCGATGCTGTCGTGCGAGTCCAGGTACGTGTCGCCGATGCGGTAGATGTTGGCGGCGGTGCCCCAGCAGTGGGGCGACGCCCCGCCGATGCGCGCGTGCCGCGGCGAGCAGTACCCTCCGTTGGCGCCGACGTACACGTACGTGCCCACGGCGTCGCGGAACTGCTCCAGGGCGAGCGCCAGCAGCGCCGTGGCGCAGGGGATGTAGCGCGGGAAGACCCGAAGGGGCGGCGCCTCGCGCACGTCGGTGTGGATGAACTCCGACACCGAGAAGTGCGGCGACAGGTACGTGTCGCGCGCCTCCTCCCACGAGGTCACCTCGTAGAAATAGCGTGGCAGCACCCGCGCCTGTCCGGCGTGGTCGCAGAGGATGCCCCCCGGCATCAGCACGTCGCGCAGGCGCCGCTCGAGGCGGCGTCCGTCCACGAGGCGCAGGGGAAAGGCTGCGACGTTGGTGGCCATCAGTCCCGGTCTCCGACCAGTGCGGCGTAAGCGAGATAGGACGCGGCGGCGATCGTCGCGGACCGCCCACCCGCGGACGGCTCCCATTCGGTGAGCACCGCGATCGCGTACGGCTTCCGTGCCGGCAGGTACACCAGGCCGGCGTCGTGTGCGATCGTGGAGATCTCCCCCGTCTTGTGCGCGACCTTCGCGCCACGCGGCAGCCCGGCGGGAATGCCGCTGTTGAACTGCTGCCCCAGCAGGACGTCGAGCATCTGCTTCGAGAGCGCGGGCGAGAAGGCCCGCTCCTCCCCGATCAGCCGCAGCAGCCCCACCAACCCGTTGGCCGTGACCCGGTTGTTGATCCCGGCCTCGAACGCGCGCTCGTCCTCCACCCCGCGACGCAGGTCCACCCCCTCCAGACCGAATCCGTCCAGGGTGCGCTGGAGCACGTCCAGTCCCACGAGGTCCAGTAGCAGGTTCGTGGCCAGATTGCTGCTCGTGGTGATCATCGCCTCGCAGAGCTCGCTCACCCGCAGCGTGCGCCCTACCTCGCGGTGCACGTCGGCATTGGCGTCACGGTCCAGCCGCACCTGGTACGGCGCCCCGTCGAAGGCGCTCAGGAACCGGTTCCGGACGTGCACCCGCGACTGCGGAAGCAGCTCGCCCCGATGGATCGCGCCGAACACCCCCACCAGGATCGCCACCTTGATGGTGCTCGCGGCATGGAACCACCGGTCGGCGTGATAATGGAAGTCGTCGCCCGTCTCCAGGTCCACCAGCGAGATGGCCATGGCCTGCGCGCCAGCCTTCGCCTGAAGCTCGGCGAATCGCTGCTGCAGCTCGGCGGGGTAGTCCAGGGAGGGAACTGGGGCTTGGGCTTTCGCGGGGGTACGGGAGGGCATGGCGGCCCGGACAATCGCAAACCTTACACCAAGCTCGTTGCATCCCCGCCTCGCCGGCTGCGCTTGACCGGATGCAAACGCCAGCTTACCGTGGCGTCCCCGCTCCTCGCCCTCGGCCGCGTCGTGTTCCGTCGCGCGCGCCGTGGCCGGCGCGGCCGGCGATCACCAGGCGCAGCTTGCCGAGCTCGCGGGAGTGAGCCGCGAGACCGTCGACACCGTGGAGAACGGCATCCTCGTCCCCATGCACCGTGATCGCAGCACGCACGGCGCAGGCGCCGGTACCGGTCCTCGAGCGGCTCCTCCAGCGCCGGCCACCGGGGACCCGAGCGAAGGGTCATGATCGCGGTGGACCGCACGCCGGCTCCATCGCCACGGAACCTCGGCTCCCGCCACTGCGTACTGCCTCCGAGGCCTATTCCCGGATGGTGCGCAACCCCGTGCATTCGGATGGCCGCTACATATGTTTCCATCGCCGCTCCGCAGCTGGACGGCGTCGCCCCGACCCCCTCAACTCCAGGACCAATCGTGATGCGGTGCCTCCTCCTCGCCCTCGCCAGCGCCGCCGCGCTCGCGACGGGTCCGGCACCTGCGCTCCAGGCGCAGGAACCCGGTCGCATTCAGCTCGACACCTTCACGCTCGGCAACGGGCTCAAGGTCGTGCTCGCGCCCGACCACTCCACGCAGGTCGTCGCCGTCAACGTGTGGTACAACGTGGGCTCCCGGAACGAGGTCGCGGGCCGCACCGGCTTCGCCCACCTGTTCGAGCACATGATGTTCCAGGGCTCGGCCAACGTCCCCAAGGGCGGCCACATGTCCATGGTGGAGCAGGCCGGCGGCAGCATGAACGGCACCACCGCGAACGACCGCACCAACTACTTCGAGGTGCTTCCCTCCAACCGCTACAACCTCGGCCTCTGGCTCGAGGCCGACCGCATGAAGTCCCTCGCGGTCACGCAGGCCAACCTGGAGAACCAGCGCGAGACGGTGAAGGAAGAGCGCCGCATGCGCGTGGACAACCAGCCCTACACCGGCTCGCTCCTCAAGGGCGTCACCGCGCCCTTCGACCCGCAGTCCTGCTTCGCCTACGGCCACGAGACCATCGGCTCCATGACCGACCTGAACGCGGCGAGCGTCGCCGACGTGCAGGCCTTCTTCAAGCAGTACTACGCGCCGAACAACGCGACCCTCACCCTCGTCGGTGACTTCGATCCGGCCGAGGCGCGCCGCCTCATCCAGCAGTACTTCGGCGACATCCCGCGCGTCGATACGCCGCCGGCCGTGTCGTGCGACGTGAAGTTCAACGCCGGCGAGAAGCGTGAGACGATCACCGACGCCAAGGCGACGCTGCCCGCCCTGCTGCGCGTCTACCTCGTCCCGGGATACAGCGACAAGGATCACGCCGCGCTCGAGCTGCTCAGCACGGTGCTCGGCAGCGGCGAGAGCTCCCGCATGAACCGCGCGATCGTGCGCGACGCCAAGGCGGCGCTCGCCGCACAGGCCGGCCTCGACGTCACCGGCCCGCATCGCGGACCCTCGGTCTTCATCGCCTTCGCCATCGCGAACCAGGGCGTGAACCCCGATTCACTCGACAAGCTGATCACGCAGCAGGTGGAGATGGTGGCCTCGCAGGGCATCAGCGACGCCGAGCTCACCAAGGCGAAGAACAGCCGCCGCGCCTCGCTGATCTTCGAGAAGGAGCGCGCGCTCTCCACCGCCGAGGCCATCCAGAACGCCAGCATGTTCCTCGGCGACCCGTACGCCGTGAACACCGATCTCGACCGCTACATGAGCGTCACCAAGGACGACATCCGGCGCGTGGCGCAGCAGTACCTCCGCCGCGACAACTCGACCGTGATCCTGATCAAGACTCCCGAGGGTCCCCGCCCATGACTCGCATGCTCCATGTGTCCCGCGGCGCGCTCGTCGCCGCCACCATCGTCCTGCTCCCCGCGTCCGCACGGGCCCAGACGCCGACCAGGGCGCCCGCGCCGGGCCCGGTGAAGCCGGCGATGCTGCCGAACTTCCAGGAATCCACGCTGCCCAACGGGCTGCGCGTGATGCTCGTGGAGAGCCATCGGCAGCCGGTGCTCTCCCTCGCGCTCATGATCCCCGCGGGTGATGCCTATGACCCGGCCGGCAAGACCGGCGTCGCGGGCATCGTCGCCAACGTCCTGACCAAGGGCGCGGGCAACCGCACCGCCGAGCAGGTCGCCGCCGCCATCGAGGGCGTGGGCGGCACCATCACCGCGAGCGAGGGCCCGGACTTCATGAACATCCGCGCCACGGTGCTCTCCACCGATGCGCCGCTGGCCTTCGAGCTGGTGGGCGACGCGGTGACGCGTCCCACCTTCGCCACCAAGGAGGTGGAGCTCGCGCGCACGCAGGCCGCCTCGGCACTGCAGCTCGAGCAGAGCAGCCCCGCGCAGCTCGCGCAGCGCTACTTCGCCGCGGAGCTGTACGGCCGGCACCCGTATGGCCGTCGCGCGACGCCCGCCAGCGTCCGCTCGCTCACGATGGACGACCTGCGCACCTTCCAGAAGAGCCGCCTGGTGCCGCGCGGCGCCCTGCTCGTCATCGCCGGCGACATCGCGATGCCGCGCGCGCGCCAGCTCGCGCAGCAGTACTTCGGCGCGTGGAGCGGATCGCCCGCGGTCGACGCCGCGCGCCCCACGCCCCCGGCGCGCTCGCGTCGCGAGATCGTGCTGGTGCACCGGCCCGGCTCGGTGCAGAGCAACATCGTGGTCGGCAACCTGACCTTCCCGCCCGCCGATCCGAGCTACTACGCCCTCACCGTCGCGAACAAGATCCTGGGCGGGGGTACCGACGGCCGCCTCTTCAGCACGCTCCGCGAGAAGCGCAGCTGGACGTACGGCGCGTATTCCAGCACCACGCGCAACCGCGACATCGGCGCGATCGTCGCCACGGCGGAAGTGCGCAACCCGGTGACCGACAGTGCGCTCACCGAGCTGCTGGCCATCGAGCGCAGCCTCTCCACCACGCCGGTGAGCGCCACGGAGCTGGAAGCCAACAAGGGCGCGCTCGTCGGCAGCCTGCCGCTCCAGCTGGAGACGGCGCAGGGCATCGCCGAGGCGGTGGGCCGCTACACCATGCTCGGCCTGCCCACGAGCTACATCCGCACCCTGCGCCCCCGCCTGGCGGCGGTGACCGCCGCGGACGTGCAGGCCGCGGCCCGCGCGGCGATCCGCCCCGAGCAGGCCCTGATCGTGGTGGTCGGCGACGGCACGCAGATCTACGACAAGCTCGCGCAGATTGCCCCCACGCGCATCGTCAACGCGCAGGGTGACGCGATGCAGCCGTCGGACCTCGTGGCGCGCGCCACGTCGCTGCCGGTGGACGTCACGCTGCTCGCCGAGCGTGCCGACAGCTTCGCGGTGAGCGTGCAGGGCAACCCGATGGGCTGGCAGACGACGCGGCTGGTGAAGACGCCCGCCGGCTTCGCGTATCGCACGAACGTGCAGATCGGGCCGATGGTGAAGCAGTCGAGCGAGGTCGTCTTCGGCACCGACCTGAAGCCGGTGAGCCTGAAGTCGAGCGGCACGATGGGTCCCATGGCGATGTCCAGCGATCTCGCGTACGCGGGCGGCCGGGTGAAGGGCACCAGCGTGACGCCGAGCCAGGCGGGACCCAAGACCGTGGCCGTGGACACGGCGCTCGCCGCCGGTGTGCTCGACAACAACATGATCGACGCGGTGATCCCGGGGCTGCGCTGGGCGCCCAACGCGAAGTTCACCGTGAACGCCTTCGACGGTGGCAGCGGCGCGGTGCAGCAGCTCACGCTGAGCGTGGCGGGCACCGAGTCGGTGACGGTGCCGGCCGGCACCTTCCAGGCGTATCGCGTGGAGATGACGGGGGGGCAGACGCCGGTCACGATGTACGTGACGACGGCGGCGCCCCACCGCCTGGTCAAGCTCGCCCCCGCCGGCCAGCCGGTGGAGTTCGTGCTGGTGAAGTAGCGGGGGCTCGCCCTCCGCGGCGCACGAACGGGCACACCGGGCTTCGGCCTGGTGTGCCCGTTCCGCGTTCTCCCCGC
>JAQBPZ010000312.1 GCA_028287225.1 Gemmatimonadota bacterium | reverse complement strand
GGCAAGGCGCTGCGCTTCGCCTTCGCGCGCCCGTTCTACCACCAGGATCTCATCCAGCAGATGGACGAGATCGGGGTCAAGTCGCTCGGCATCGTGCTGCTCACGGGGTTCTTCACCGGGATGGTGCTGGCGCTCCAGTCCAGCGTGCAGATGGCGCAGTTCGGGGCCACCATGTACATCGGCCGCCTCGTCACCGGCTCGATGATCCGCGAGCTCGGCCCGGTGCTGGCGGGCCTCATGGTCGCCGGCCGCGTGGGCTCGGGGATCGCCGCCCAGCTGGGCTCCATGCGCGTCACCGAGCAGATCGACGCCCTGAACACCCTCGGCACCGACCCGATCAAGAAGCTCGTCACGCCGCGCGTGCTGGCCGCCCTGATCATGCTGCCGATCCTCACGGTCATCAACGACTTCGTCGGGATCGTGGGCGGCAGCCTGGTGTCGTCGCTCATGGTGGGCGTGCCCATGGGCGTCTACTGGCGCACCGTGTGGGAGCAGATCGCGTCGGGTGGCTTCACGCTGCACTATATCCCGAACGATTTCATCCAGGGCCTCGTGAAGCCCTTCGTGTTCGGGGGGATCATCGCCATCTCGGGCTGCTACTACGGCCTCAACACCACCGGCGGCACCGAGGGCGTGGGGCAGGCGACCACGCGCACGGTGGTGCTCTCGAGCATCTCCATTCTCGTGGTCGACTACTTCCTCTCGCAGATCCTCCTCTCCCTGTTCGCGCCATGAGCGACGACCAGCGGGACGACGCGGCCCGCCGGGGCACGAGCGACGCCGCGGAGCGCGCGGCCGAGAAGCGCGAGGCGGACCGCCGGCGCGACGGCCGGCGCATCACCGAGCGAAAGGGCGAGTCGGTGCGCGCGGCCATCCGCGACGAGCTCGCGGGCGACGAGCGTGCCGAGCACGCGGCCGAGACCCAGGCGCCGACGGAGCGCGAGGCCGCGCCGGTCATCGAGCTGGATCACGTGTACCTGGCCTTCGACCAGCCGATCCTCCAGGACGTCTCCTTCACGGCCCGCCAGGGGGAGACCATCTGCATCGTGGGCGAGTCGGGGACCGGCAAGAGCACCACGCTCAAGCTGATCCTCCGCCTCCTCGTGCCGGAGAAGGGCAAGGTCTGCATCGGCGGCCAGGACATCACCAACCTCACCTTCGAGGAGGCGCTCGCCGTCCGCCAGAAGATGGGAATGGTGTTCCAGGGCGCGGCGCTCTTCGACTCCATGTCGGTGTTCGAGAACATCGCGTACCCTCTCCGCGAGCACACGGCGCTCACCGAGGACGAGATCGAGGCGCGGGTGCGCGAGAAGCTGGAGTTCGTGGACCTGGACCCCGACCGCGTGATGGACCAGCTGCCCTCGGAGCTCTCCGGCGGCATGCGCAAGCGCGTCGGCATCGCCCGCGGGATGGCCGACAACCCCCAGATCATGCTCTACGACGAGCCCACCTCGGGCCTCGATCCGTTGACCACGGGCACGATCACGCGTCTCATCATGAAGCTCCAGCGCGAGCTGAACGTCACCAGCGTGGTGGTCTCGCACGACATCCGGTCGGTGTTCCGCATGGCGACGCGCATCGCGGTGCTCAACGAGCGCCGGATCGTCTTCTTCGGGACCCCTGAGGAGATGGCCGCCTCGGACGACCAATACCTTCGCGACTTCCTAGGCGGCTGACCGCATGAAACGCTCTCGCACCATCACATGGGACCAGCTTCGCGTGGGCCTCGTCATCGCGGTCGCGCTCGGGGTGCTCGGCATCGCGCTGTACAAGCTCGGCCAGTCCACCAACCTGTTCGCCAAGCGCTATCAGCTCATCGCCTACCTGGCCGACGCGAACGGGCTGAAGCAGGGGGGCTCGGTGATGGTGGCCGGCCAGATGGCGGGCACCGTGGAGAAGATCGAGTTCCTCCCGGTGGACAACGACACCACCCGGAACCTGCGCCTCACGCTCGCGGTGGATGCCTCCGTGCGCGAGCAGATCCGCCGCGACTCCCGCGGCAAGCTCCGCACGCTCGGCCTGCTCGGCGACAAGACGTTCGACATCACCCCGGGCACGCCGAAGTACGCGGTGCTCCAGCCGGGCGACACGGTGCCGGTGGTGATGTCGCTGGACTACGAAGCGATCATCGCGCAGGCGAGCGGCGCGGTGACCGACATGGTGGCCCTCGCGCGCGACCTGCGCACCGTCACCGGCGGCATCGTGAAGGGGCAGGGCACGGTGGGGCAGCTGATGACCAACCGCGCGCTGTACGACAACCTGAACGGCACCCTGGCGCGCGCCAACCTGATGCTGGCGCGCTTCCAGAACCCGAACGGCACTGTCGGCCGCCTGATCGACGACCCGGCGATGTACAACCGGATGGTCTCGGTGATCGCCTCCACGGATTCGCTGGTGCGCTCCGTGAACTCCGGCAAGGGCACCGTCGGCCTGCTCCTGCGGGACAGCTCGCTCTACAACAACATGGTCGGGATCACCCAGGGCGCGGATTCGCTGATGCGCACCCTGAACAGCCCGAACGGCACGGTGGGCAAGATGCTCACGGACCAGACGCTCTACGACCAGCTGAACAAGCTGGTGACGGACCTGGGCGCCATCCTGGCCGACGTGCGGAAGGACCCGAGCCGGTACACGAAGGGGCTGGTAAAGGTGTTCTAGGGCCGTGCGCTCCCCTTGCCGTGAGGCGGAACGCCAACTAAAATCAGGATTCCGGCGCCGAGCTCGACTCGGTGCCGTGCGGGCGCGTAGCTCAGCTGGTTAGAGCGCTGCTTTCACACAGCAGAGGTCCGGGGTTCGAGTCCCTGCGCGCCCACTCGACGAGTGCCCCACGGCTCGACGGTTTCTCAAATCGGAGCAGGCGACGTACAATGCATCGCTTCTTCATGCGGTCACTCCTGGTGGCCGCTTTCTGTATCCTCCCGTCCCTTCTCGGGGCCCAGCTCCCGACGACGCGGCCGACGCCGGAGCAGGCGCGAATCCTCCTGCAGGCCCGCCCCGATCTCGTCGAGCGTCTGCGGCAGCAGATGATGAACAGCGGGATGACGCCGGAGCAGATTCGGGCGAGGCTTCGCGCCGAGGGCTACCCCGAGAACCTGCTGGACGCGTACATGAGCGGTGCCAGCGGCAGCGCGCCAGAACCGACGTCGACAGTGTTTCGTGCCGTTCAGGACCTGGGCATCGCCGACACCACGGATCTGTTCGGCACCGGCATGCGTTCCGACACGATGCGGACCATGAACGCGGACAGCGCGCTGCTTTCCGCGTCCATCACCCGCCTGCGGTACGACACTCTCCGGGGCGCGGCGCGTGACTCGGTCATACACCTCATCACGAACCGCGACTCCGGCTTCGTGGTGTTCGGCCTCGACCTCTTCCGATCCCGCACCACGCAGTTCCAGCCGAACCTGGCCGGACCGGTGGACGCCGGGTACCGCCTCGGGCCCGGCGACCGCCTGGTGCTGATCCTCACCGGGGACGTGGAGGCGTCGTACACCCTGGACGTCACGCGCGAAGGGTTCGTCGTCATCCCGCAGGTCGGACAGCTCTATGTGAACAGCCTGACGCTCGCCGACCTGGAGGCGCTGCTGGCCACGCGCCTGGGCCGCGTGTACTCCGGCGTCCGGCGCGACAACTCGGGAAGCACCCGCTTTTCGGTGAACGTGGCGCGTCTGCGTTCCAACCAGATCTTCGTCGCGGGTGACGTGCAGCATCCGGGCAGCTACACGATCTCCAGCGCCGGCACCGCCCTCACGGCGCTCTACGCCGCCGGCGGGCCGAGCATCAACGGCTCCCTGCGCCGGATCGAGGTCCGCCGCGCCGGACGCGTGGTCGACGCGCTGGACGTCTACGATTACCTCGTGCGCGGCGACGCGTCGCACGACGTGCGCTTGCAGTCGGGGGACATGGTGTTCGTCCCCGTGCACGGGGCACGCGCGCGCATCGTCGGCGAGATCGTCCGCCCCGCCACGTACGAGCTCAAGGCGGGAGAGGGACTCTCCCAGCTGCTCGAGGCCGCGGGCGGGTTCACCGAGTCGGCCGCACGCCGCCGCGTGCTGGTGGAGCGCATCGTCCCCGCCGGCCTGCGCTCGGCCGGCGGCGACCGCACGACGATCGACATCACCTCCGAGTCGCTCGCCTCCGGCCTCGGCCCCGCCGCCCCGATCGAGAACGGCGACGTCGTGCGCGTGTTCCCCATCGCCGAGCGGATCCGCAACCGGATTGCGGTGCTCGGCAACGTGAACACCCCGGGCGCCCAGGGGCTCGCCCCCGGCACGCGCCTCTCCGACGCGCTCCGCGCCGCCGGTGGCCTGAAGCCCGACACCTACCTCGGGGAGGTGCTGGTGACGCGGCTGACCGGGGATTCCACGCGCGTGCAGATGCGCGCCCGGCTCCTCGACCTCTCGGGCACGCCCGCGGACGACATCGTCCTGCAGGAAGACGACCAGATCCAGGTTTTCTCCGTCTCGTCGTTCCGTCCGCGACGCTACGTCGCGATCGCGGGATACGTCAACAACCCGGGGCGCTATCTCTACCGCGTCGGCATGACCATGCGCGACCTCGTGCTGCTCGGAGGAGGGGTCAAGGAGGGCGCCTCGCTGCGCGAGGCCGAGATCGCGCGGATGCCGGTGGAGCGCTCGGCGGGCCAGACGGCGATCACGATCCGTGTACCGCTCGACTCGACATATCTGTTCGAGCGCCAGGCCAGCCACCAGTACGTGGGTCCCCCGGGCCTGCCCGCGCCTGCCAGCGGCGCGCCGGACTTCACGCTCGAGCCGTACGACAACGTGCTCATCCTGCGCCAGGCGAACTTCGAGTACCAGCGCACGGTCACGCTGAACGGGGAAGTCCAGTATCCGGGCGCCTATGCCCTGAAGACCAAGCGTGAGCATCTGAGCGACGTGATCGCGCGCGCCGGGGGCCTCACCGACGAGGCGCAGCGCGACGCCATCCTCTTCGTGCGCAAGGGACCGTCCACGTACTCGGTCGCGGACCGCACCACCGGCGCCCTCTCCACTACGCCGGTGCAGGACAGCATCACCCGGGCCCGCGCCACGAACGGCCGGATCGGACTGGACCTGTCCGAGGCGCTCCGCCGGCCCGAATCGGTGGACAACATCATCCTCGAGGACGGTGACGAGATCACCATCCTCCGCTTCAATCCGGTGGTGCGCGTGCAGGGAGCGGTCAACGCCCCCGCGAACGTGACCTTCGTACCAGGGCGCGATATCTACTATTACATCCGCGCCGCGGGTGGCGGCTCGCGCATCGCTGACGAGGGGCGCGCGTACGTGACGCAGCCGAGCGGCAAGCTGGAAAGCGTTCAGTCGCGTCACTTCGCGCCCGACGTGGTCCCGCGCCCCCAGGCGGGAGCCGTGGTAACGGTTCCCGATCGCGACCCCGCCGACAAGAAGGACTACATCGCCATCGCCGGCGCGGTCACCTCGATCCTGGCATCGCTCGTGACGGTGGTCCTGCTCGTGACCCGAAAGCCCTGATGAGTGGTCCAACGGACGTGCGCCACGTGCCCAAGCCGTGGGGCCACGAGACGATCTGGGCCGCCAACGACCTCTACGTCGGCAAGATCCTGCACATCAAGGCGGGCGAGAAGCTCTCGGTGCAGTACCACAACGTGAAGGACGAGACGATCTACCTGCTGTCGGGCGAGCTGAAGTACTGGGTGCAGCTCCCCGGTACGGACGAGCTGTACGACACCAAGCTCACGGTGGGGCAGGCCTTCCGGATCACGCCCCTCACGATCCACTACATGGAGGCCGTGACGGACTGCGACGTGCTCGAGGCGAGCACGCCGCACCTCGACGACGTGGTCCGCCTCCAGGACGTCTACGGGCGCGAAGGGACCTCGGCCCCGTAAGTCGGCCCCACGCGCGTCACCGCGCGCCGCCGCCGGGTTATGTTTCGGGACCCCAACCCGTAGCGCATGGACCAGCTTTCCCTCGATGTCGTCGTGACGCGCGGCGCCATCGTCGAATCACGGCATCGCGTGCACGTCGCCGTGGTCGACGCGGGCGGAGCGGTGATCGCAGGCGCGCACGAAACCGAGATGGTCACGTACTGGCGCTCCTGCGCCAAGCCGTTCCAGGTCATGCCGCTGATCGAGACCGGCGGGTTCGACCGCCTCGGCTGGGGCGACGATCAGCTCGCCCTCGCCTGCGCCTCCCACGGCGGTGAGCCCGAGCACGTGGCCATCGTGGAGGGCATGCTCGCGTCCATGGCGATGGACGAGGGCGACCTGGCCTGCGGGCCGCACGAGCCGCTGGCGCAGCGCGGCCTCAAGATCCTGCGCGAGTCGGGCGCCCGGCCCACGCGCATGCACAACAACTGCTCGGGCAAGCATGCCGCCATGCTCGCCCGCGCGCACGTGGCGGGCTGGCCCGCCTTCGGCTACGAGCGCCAGGACCACCCGGTACAGCAGGGATGCCTCGCCGCAGTCGCCCACTGGAGCGGCGTCGAGGCCTCCCGCGTCATCCAGGCGATCGACGGATGCGGCTGCGTGGTCTTCGCGCTGCCGCTCGCGTCCATGGCGCGCGCGTTCGCGCGCCTGGTGGATGCGGCGCGGCGCGGCGAAGCGGTTCCCCGGCAGGTGGTGCACGCGATGCAGACGCGCCCCTTCCTGCTCGGAGGCACCGACCGCTTCGACAGCGCGCTCGTGGAGGCCACCCAGGGACGCGTGGTCGCGAAGATCGGCGCGGAGGGCATCCACACCGTCGCCATCGTGGACGCCGGCATCGGCATTGCCGTGAAGGTGGCCGACGGCACCATGCGGGCCCAGTTTCCCGCGGTGCTCGCCGCGCTCCAGCACTATGGGGCCCTGCCGGCCGAGCTGCCCCCGAAGCTGGCGGAGTTCATGCGACGCGGGCTCCGCAACACGCGCGGCGAGATCGTGGGAGAGGTGCGCCTCGCCCGCGCGCGGGACTGACGACCGCTCAGAGCACCGCGTAGCGCACGGGCGGCGTGGCGCTCAGCTGGTGCCATCGCACGGTGCGGCGGATCGCCGCATCGAGGCTCACCACCGCGCTCACGCCGAGGGTGCGGCGCAGCAGCCCCACGTCGGGGACGAAGCGCGACCTGGCCCGCGAATGCCGCGGCGACGCGGTCTCCCGGATCTCCACCAGGGTGCTGAACTGCGCCTGGATCCGCTGCGCGAGCGCGTAGAGCGCCACCGGCTCCGGGCTGCCCAGGTTGTACGCGGCGCCCGAGCGGCCGCGCACGAGGAGCCCGAGCAGCGCCACGGCCATGTCGCTGGGATACATGTAGCTGCGCACGGTCGCGCCGTTGCCCAGGATGCGAATGGGCCCGCCGCGCAGCGCGTCGTGCAGGAAGTTGTTCACCGCCCACGGCCGATCCAGGTGCTGGTACGGCCCCATGAACGCGAACGGTCGTACGGTCGTCGTGACCAGCCGATGCTGCGCACGGTAGGCGGCGCACACGGTCTCGGCCCCGCGCTTGGCCTCCACGTAGGTGCTCGCCACGCTGCCGATGTCCAGGGTTCCGCGATAATCCTCCGCCGCGCGCTCCACCTCCCACACCTGGGCGCCGTACACGTTGCCCGAGCTGAGGTGCAGGAAGTTGCGCAGGTCGGGCAGCCGCGTGGCCGCGTCGAGCACGGCGTCGGTGCCCTGGATGAAGGTGTGCAGCGTCTGCAGCGGGTTGGACGCATGCTGCCGGTTGTCCGGCGTGCCCGCGGCGTGGACCACGTACGTCACGTCGGGGGGAATGTCCACCAGGTAGCGCACGTCGCGCTCCAGGACCGTCACGTCCCCCCTGGCCGCGAGGTGCGGGGCCTTGGCCGCGAACCGGTCGGCGCGCCGGCACACGAGGGTGAGCCGCGTGCGGAAGCCATGCGCGTCGTTCAGCCGCGCCACCATCTCGGTGAGCCACGTGCCCACGAAGCCGGTGCCGCCGGTGACCAGGATGTGCTGTCCACGCAGGGGCGCGAGCAGGGTGCGCACCTCGGTGGTGAGCGCCTCGTCGCAGTCCTCGCGAACGAGCTGCTGTGCGTCGGCCGTCATCAGGCGACCCCGCTCACGGCGTCCCGGTGGCCGAGGATGCGGCCGCTCGCCTTCAGCTCCGCCGCCACCTCCAGGATGAGGTCCTCCTGGCCGGCCACCACCTTGCGCTCACCAAGGGCGAAGAACACGTCGCGCGGGTCCACGCCGAACTCCGCGGCGATTCGTGCCACGGGGGGCCCGTAGCCCGAGAAGACGCCGGAGAGCCCGCTCACCACGCTGCTGGAGTTGATCGTCGGCACGACCTTCATCAACTGCTTCTCCGCCAGGTCGGCGGCGTCGAGCACGCTGTACAGGTCGATCCCGGTGTCGTGCCCCAGCTTGTGCAGCACGGCGACGAGCACCTCGAGCTGCGCGTTGCCCGCGCCGGCGCCGAAGCCGCGCGCGGTGCCATCCAGGATCGTGGCGCCGGCGTCGAGCGCGGCCAGGGAGTTGGCGATCGCCAGCCCGAGGTTGTTGTGCGCGTGAAAGCCGATCGGGATGCGGACATGGTCGGCGAGCTCGCAAACGCGGTCGGTCACGTCCTGCGGCAGGAACGCCCCCGCCGAGTCCATCAGGATGATTGCCTCGGCGCCGTAGGATTCCATCTTCAGCGCCTCGTCGCGCAGCGTCTCGGGCGGGGCCATGTGCGTCATCATGAGCACGCCGTACACCTCCTTGCCGGCGGCGCGCACGTGTGAGATGTGGCGGGCCGTGATGTCCGCCTCGGTGCAGTGGCACGCGATGCGGAACAGGTCCACCCCGGCGTCGATGGCGCCGGCCAGGTCACGGTGGATCGTGGCGAAGCCCGGGATCACGTGCACCGCGAGCTTCGACCGCCGCAGGTGCCGGCGCGCGACCTCGAGCATCTCGCGATCGCTGATGGCCGACTCGCCCACCTGGAGCGAGGAGGCGCCAAGGCCGTTGCCGTGCCCGACTTCCACCACGGGAATGCGCGCCGCCTCGGCGGCGGCCGCGTAGGCGCCGATCTGGTCCGCGGAGAGCTGGTGCCGCGCGGCATGGTTGCCGTCGCGCAGGGTGGGGTCGCTGATGAGGATCTGCGGCATGGCTACGCCGCCTCGATGGCGGCACCCTTCCGGTTGGCGGCACGGGCCTTCGCGAACTCCTCGGCGGCGGCGATGGCGGCGCAGTTGATGATGTCCAGGTTGCCCGCGAAGGTGGGCAGGTAGTCGCCGAGTCCCTGCACGCGCACCATGATCACGATGCGGCCGTTCTCGTACATCGGCTCCGCCACCAGCTCGTAGCCGGGCACGTACGACTGGATGCGTGTCACCATGTCGTGCACTGCCACGCGCAGCGCATCCATGTCGGGGTTCGCGACGCGCGCGAACACCGTGGTCTGCATGTTCACGCAGGGCTGCGCGGGATTCAGGATGAGGATGGCCTTGCCACGCCGCGCGCCCGAGAAGCGGATGATCGCGTTCTCGGTGGTGTCGATGTACTCGTCGAGGTTGGCGCGCGTGGCCGGACCGGCGCTGCGCGAGGCGATCGACGACACCACCTCCACGTAATCCACGTCCTTCTGGGTCTGGCCGATGAGCCACGCCAGCGGCACCGACGCCTGCCCGCCGCAGGTCACCATGTTGAGGTTCTGGTGGCGGATGGCATCGGCGAGGTTCACGGCGGGCACGCACAGCTCGCCCACGTTCGCGGGCGTCATGTCGATGACCGTCTTGCCGAGCTTCTTCAGGATGGCCCAGTGCTGCACCGCGTCGCGCGCGCTGGTCGCGTCGAACACCAGGTCGCAGACGTCGGGCTGCTCCACGAACGCCTGCACGCTGCGGTCGGAGATGGGCACGCCGAGCGCCATGGCCTTCGCCATGCCGGGCGACGAGAGGTTCCGGCCCACGAAGAGCGTCGGCTCGAGCAGCGGGGAGCGGACGGACTTGATGAGGAGGTCGGTACCGATGTTGCCGCTGCCGAGGATCGCGACACGAAGCTTTCTGGCGGTCATGTCGGTTCCACCTGGATGCGCGTGGACTTCTCGTGGATCCCGACGAGCATCGCCTCGCGGAGCGCGGCGCGCGGGATGAACGGCGACAGGTCTTCGAGCGGCGGCGAGATCAGCGAGCCGTCGGGCTGTGTCGCCAGCGAGAGCTTCGGGAAGAACATCTGTTCGGGGTGCATGAAGATCTCGCAGATCAGCGGGCCGTCGTGCACCTGGATCTCCGGGATCACGCGCTCGTAGTCGTCCCAGGTGCGCACCTGGTAGGCCGGCATCCCGAACGCCGCGGCGACCTTGGCGTAGTCGGGGCAGGTGACGCCCGAGCGCTCATCGGTCCCCGAGTACCGGCCCTTGAACAGCGCCTTCTGCGTGTGCTTGATCATCAGGTAGCCATCGTTGTTGAAGACGATGATCTTGATGGGCAGCGCGTGGTGCACGATGGTCTGCAGCTCCTGCAGGTTCATCATCATGCCGCCGTCGCAGTTGAGGCAGAGCACCTCGCCCCGGTCGCGCGCGAACGACGCGCCGATGGCCGCGGGCAGCCCGAAGCCCATCTCGCCGAGCCCGGTGGAGGTCATCAGCCGCTGCCCATCGCGGAAGCGCATCACCTGGTGGCCGCTCAGCAGCGCGGTCCCCATGTCCGTGACCACGATCTGGTCGGGCTTGAGGTGGTCGCTCATGCGCTCCAGCACGGGATACGAGTTGATGAACCCCTCGGCATCCGCGTGCTCCGGGCCGATCGACGGAAAGCTCTCGCGGTAGCCGTCACAGCGCGCGCGCCAGGCCGGCCGGGGCGCGAGCGGTGCCGCCGTGAGGGCGGCAAGCAACGCCTCCAGGAAGGTGCGGGCGTCCGCCGCGATCGCGACCTCCACGCGGCTGCCGTGCTTCACCGCCTCGGCGGGATCGATGTCGACGACCGCCACGCGCGCGCCGCGCGCGAACTCGGTGAGGTCGTAGCCCACCTGCGGAATGGCGAGGCGCGTCCCGACGCAGAGCAGGGCATCGCAGTTCTGGAGGACGAAGTTGGAGGCGCGCCCGCCATACACGCCGGCGCGGCCATAGACCTGCGGATGCTCCGACGCGACCATGTCGATGCCCGCCCAGCTCACGAGCGCCGGCGCGCCGGTGGCCGCGAGGAGGGGCTCGATGAGGTCCACCGCGCCGGCCAGCCGGATGCCGTGTCCCAGCCAGAGCACCGGACGCTCCGCGCCGCGCAGCATGGCGACCACGCGCTCCACGTCGGCGTCGATGCTCACCGTGGCCTCCGCGGGCGGCTGGAAGCGCTCCAGCGTGGTCTCGTCGAGCACGGCGGCCTGGATGTCCATCGGGACGTCGAGCCACACGGGGCCGGGACGGCCGCTGCCGGCGATGTGGAATGCCTTGTCCAGCTCGTACGCGATGCGCGCGGGATCCATCACGCGGTCCGCGTGCTTGGTGACGCGCCGCACCATCTCGGGGCTGTCGTAGCCCTGCACCCCCCACATCCGCAGCGGGTTGTCCGCGTGGGTGTACCGGGAGTTCTCGTTGCCGGAGATGACGACGCCCGGGATGGAATCGGCCCAGGCCCCGACGATGCCGGTGCTGGCGTTCGTGGAGCCGGCGCCGGTCGTCAGGATTGCCGCGGTGATGGTGCCCGAGGTGCGGAAGTACGTCTGCATTGCCATGCAGGCGGCCTGCTCGTGGTGCACGCAGACGATCTGCGTGAAGCCGAGCTTGTGGATGGAATCGAACAGGTGCGCGTTGCCCGCACCCACGATGCCGAACACGTGCCGGATGCCACGCGCCGCCAGGTATTCCGCGATGTAGTCACTCGTCTTCACGACAATCTCTCCATGCACTCCGTACGGTCGCCGGTCCGGTCCCGGCCGACCTGTTCACCTGGTTCGCCCGCAGGGCGAGGCGCCCGATGCCGGTCCGCCACGCGTCACCCATTCAGGGGGGGCGTGGGACGCCAGCGCGCGGATGAATGGTCCACGTCGGTGCCTACGCTATAGACGCGACCCGGCGTGCCCCGCAACAGCGGCGCAGGCCGGCGGGGGCACGACGCGACCGGACGCCGATCCGCCAGGCGTGCTTCAGGAGAAGCTCTGGATGGTCCGGCGAAAGCCGTCGGCCACGGAGGTCGTCGGAGCCCAGCCGAGTGCTCGCACCCTGGTCGTGTCCGGGCAGTTGCGGGTGATGGTGCTCTTCAGGTATCCGCCACCGGCCGCCTTGTCGACGTCGCGCTGATGGATCACGCGCAGGCCCAGTTCGGGAAACAGGCCAGCGAGGATCTCCGCGAGCTCGCGGATCGCCAGCTCGGCGCCGTCGTTGCCCACGTTGTAGGCCTCGCCCACCGTCCCCTTCAGCAGGACGGTGAGGAAGCCGGCCGTCGCGTCGGCCAGGTAGCAGAAGGCCCGGGTGGCCAGGCCGTCGCTCTTCATGGTGATGTCGCGGCGCGCCACGACGTCCGCGACGAAATCCGCGAACACGCGGCCGTCGTCGAGCGCCATGCCGGGCCCGTAGGTATGAAATGGGCGGACGATGGACGCCGGCACCCCGAACTGGTGGGCCCAGGCAACGCACATCGTCTCACCCAGCCGCTTGCTCTCCGCGTAGCACGAGCGGACGGCGGTGGGGTCGAGGTACCCGTAATCGGTCTCCCGTGTCGGGACCTGCGACGCGCCCACCTCGCCGTAGACCTCGCCGCTGCTGAAGTAGAGGAACCGCTCCGACCGCTTCGCGCGCGCGAGCGAGAGCAGGTGATGCGTGCCGAGCACGTTCGCCGAGAGGGTGCCGACCGGATCGGTGCTGTAGTATTTCGGGCTGGCCTGACTCGCGGCGTGCACGATGACGTGCACCGGACCGGTGATGCGCGCGGGCTCGGTCACGTCCTGCACGAGAAGGGTCAGGTCGTCGCGGCCCAGGTACCGTGCGAAACGCTGCTCCGCGCGCGCGGCATTCCGCACGAGCGCGATCACCGAGGTCGGCGCCGCGCCGCTCGACTCGTTGCGATAGAGCAGGGACTCCACGAGATATGCGGGCAGGAACCCGTTCGCTCCGCTCACCAGGACGGTGCGTCCCTCGAGCTCGTGCCACGGAAGGTCCGCGGCGACGATGCGAGCCAGGTCCTCCGCCATCACAGGGTGTCTCGGTCCGCCTGCGCGCGACTCGTTCATCGGTGACGGCCCCCGCACGGGTTCCACGCCCTCAGGCCCGGCAGAAGCCGCGAATGGTCTGGACGACGTACGCGAGCATCGGCTCGGTCAGCCCCGGGAACACCCCGGTCCAGAAGGCGTCGTTCATCACCTGGTCGGCCGCCGTGAGCTCCCCGACGACGCGGAACTTCTGCCCCTGGAAGGCAGGCTGCCGCACGAGGTTTCCGGCGAACACGAGCCGCGTGGCGATGCCGCGCTTCTCCAGGTGCGCAACGATCTCGTTGCGCGTGAACGGGGCGCCCCGGCGCACGAACATCGGGAAGCCGAACCAGCTCGGCTCCGAGTGCGGCTCGGCCTCGGGCAGGATGAGCACGTCCTGCAGGTCCCGCAGGCCGTCGAACAGGAACTCGAAGTTCCGCCGCCGCGCCGCGATGAAGCCGGGCAGCTTCTTCAGCTGCGACACGCCGACCGCGGCCTGCATGTCGGTGGCCTTGAGATTGTAGCCGACGTGCGAGTACGTGTACTTGTGGTCGTAGCCCTTCGGGAGCTCGCCGAGCTGCCAGTCGAAGCGCTTGCCGCAGGTGTTGTCCTTGCCCGGCTCGCACCAGCAGTCGCGGCCCCAGTCGCGGAACGACTCGATGAGCGTGTGCAGCGCGGGCTTGCTGGTCATCACGGCGCCGCCCTCGCCCATGGTGATGTGGTGCGCGGGGTAGAAGCTCACCGTGGCGATGTCGCCGAAGGTGCCCACGGGCTGGCCCTTGTACGTGGCGCCGAGCGCGTCGCAGCAGTCCTCGACGAGCCAGAGGTCGTGCTTCCTGGCGAAGGCGGAGACCGCCTCCAGGTTGAACGGGTTGCCGAGGGTGTGCGCGATCATCACGGCGCGCGTCCGGCTGCTGAGCGCGGCCTCGAGCATGTCGAGGCGCGGGCCGAGCGTGGGGATCGTCACGTCGATGAAGACGGGGACGAGGCCGTTCTGGAGGATCGGGTTCACCGTCGTCGGGAAGCCCGAGGCGACGGTGATCACCTCGTCGCCGGGCTTGAGCCGGCGGTCGCCGAGCGTGGGCGAGGTGAGGGCCGACAGCGCCACGAGGTTCGCCGAGGAGCCGGAATTGACCAGCGTCGCCTTTCGCGTGCCGAACACCTTCGCGAAGCTGCTCTCGAACTCGCGCGCGAACCGTCCGGCGGTCAGCCAGAAGTCGAGGCCGGAGTCCACGAGATGCCGCACGTCGTCGGCGTCGAACACCTTGCCCGAGACGGGCACCGGCATCTCGCCCGGCACGAAGGGGGCGCGCTCGAAGGCGACCGCGTGGTACTCCCCGACGAGCGCGAGGATCTGCTCGCGCAGCGCGGCGGCGCGCTCCCTGCTCACGTCGGTGTCCGGACGCGCGTCCGGCAGCTGGATTGCATCGGTGGCCATGTGTCGTGTGATGTGGCGTGCGGAAGTCGGCGTCGCGGATGACGAGCTATGCCGCGGCACCCTGGGCGCTGAAGTCGGCGATCTGCTGGAGGGTCAGCTCGCGCGCCGTGCATCCGGCGGCGAGCCCGCGATACCACGCCACGGTGGCCGACAGGCCGGCGTCGAGCGTCCAGCGCGGACGCCACCCGAGACGCTGCCGCGCCTTCGCGCAGTCCAGCCGCAGCCAGGTGGCCTCGTGCGGCTGCGGCTGGTCGTCCAGGCGCCACGCCGCGCCCGATCCCCAGGCGCGCTGCATGGTCTCCACGACGGCGCCGACGGGCCGCGCGTCGTCTTCCGCCGGGCCGAAGTTGAACGACTCGGCAAACGCAGGACCATCCACGACGAGGCGCTCGGCGAGCGAGAGATAGCCGGAGAGGGGCTCGAGCACGTGCTGCCACGGCCGCACCGCGTGCGGGTTGCGGATCACGACCTCGGCGCCGCCGGTCCACGCGCGCATGATGTCGGGCACGAGCCGGTCGGCGGCCCAGTCACCACCACCGATGACGTTGCCCGCGCGTGCGGTGGCAACCGCCACACCATGCTCGGCATGGCGCTCGGCGGGGAAGAACGAGTTGCGGAACGAGTCGGTCGCGAGCTCCGAGCACGCCTTGCTGTTGCTGTACGGGTCGAAGCCCCCGAGGCGGTCGCTCTCGCGGTAGCCCCAGGCCCATTCGTTGTTCTGGTAGCACTTGTCGGTGGTCACGTTCACCACCGCGCGCACGCCGGGCGCGCGCCGCACGGCGTCCAGCACCGTGACCGTGCCCATCACGTTCGTGGAGAAGGTCTCCACCGGGTCGGCGAAGGAAGCGCGCACCAGCGCCTGCGCCGCCATGTGGATCACGATCTCGGGCCGGTGCGCGGCGATGCAGCGCGCGAGGGCCGCGGAGTCGCGCACGTCGCCGTGCACGCTCGTCATCCCTGCGGCGACGCCGGCCAGCTCGAACAGGTTGGGCGAGGAGGGGGGCGCGAGCGAGAAGCCGGCGAGGTCCGCGCCGAGCTGCTGCAGCCAGAGGGAGAGCCATGCGCCCTTGAAGCCGGTGTGTCCCGTGACCAGGACGCGCCGCCCGTGCCAGAACCCGGAGGTCAACGCCAGACCTTCCATGGCGCCTTGCGGGCGGCCCAGAGCTCCTCGAGCAGCATCTTGTCGCGCAGCGTGTCCATCGCCTGGAAGAATCCCGCATGCTGGAAGGCCGACAGCTGCCCCTCGCGCGCGAGGCGCTCGAGCGGCTCGCGCTCCCAGACCATGTCGTCGGAGGTGACGTAGTCCAGCACACTGGGATTGAGCACCATGAAGCCGCCGTTGATCCAGCCGGCCTCACCGACGGGCTTCTCGATGAACGACTGCACCACGCCGTCCACGATGTCCAGGCGGCCGAAGCGGCTCGGTGGCGTGGTCGCCGTGACGGTGGCGAGGCGCCCCTGCGTGCGGTGGTAGTCGATGAGGCGCGTCACGTCCACGTCGCTCACGCCGTCGCCGTACGTCATGCAGAAGTCCTCGTCACCCAGGTAGCGGCGCACGCGGCGCAGCCGGCCGCCGGTCATCGTCTGCTCGCCGGTCTCCACGAGCGTGACGCGCCAGGGCTCGGCGCTGTTCATGTGCGTCTCCAGCCGATTCTCCTTGAGATCGATGGTGACGTCGGACATGTGCAGGTAGTAGTTGGCGAAGTATTCCTTGATCAGGTAGCCCTTGTAGCCGAGGCAGACCACGAAGTCGTTCAGCCCGTAGGACGAATAGATCTTCATGATGTGCCAGAGGATCGGCTTGCCGCCGATCTCCACCATCGGCTTGGGCCGGACGTCGGTCTCCTCGCTCAGGCGGCTTCCGAGTCCGCCAGCCAGAATCACCACCTTCATGCCACCACTCTCCGTGCGATCAGGGGCGCTGCCGCCAGGCGACCGAACGGGAGTCGGGTCGCCAGCATATGCGACTGCGGAAACGGGAAGAGGTCACGCGCCGGACCGGCGGCGCTATCTTCCGGCATGCCGCTCCCAGCCCCGCTCCTCCGCGACCTGGATCCGCCGACACGCGCGCTCGTCCGTCTCGCCGCCGTCATCGCCGCGGGGTCGGAGGCCGAGGTGCGGTGCGCGCTGGCCCACGCGGTTGCCGCGGGTGCGTCCGCCGAGTGGATCGACGAGCTGGTGCTCCAGAGCCACCTCTTCAGCGGCTTTCCGCGGGCGCTGAACGCGGCGAGGGAATGGCGGCGGATCGCCCCCGGCGCCCGGGCGGGCGTGGACGTGGGCGACGCCGAGCACTGGCGCGCCCGGGGCGAGGCGACCTGCGCGGCGGTCTACGGGCCGATGTATGCGCGGCTGCGGGACAACATCGCCGCGCTGGACCCGGCGCTGGACGAATGGATGATCGTCGATGGCTACGGAAAGGTGCTCGGCCGGCCGGGCCTCGACCTGCCGCGCCGCGAGCTCTGCATCGTGGCCGCGTGCGCGATCTCGGGCCAGGACCGCCAACTCCACTCGCACCTGCACGGCGCGCTCAACGTGGGCGTCGACCCCACCGTGGTGTCCGAGGCGGTCGAGGCGCTGGCGGATCTCCTCGGGGCCGAGCGGGCGCGGTCGGTGCAGCTGCTCCTGGCGCGGGTGGTCGGCAAGTAAGGGGTCTCCCCCTCCCTTTGCACTGCTTCAACGCAGAGGGCGCCGAGGGGAACCGCGAGGACGCAGAGGAGAGCAGTTTCCTTGAGTCAGTCCTCCGTGCCCTCTGTGTCCTCTGTGGTAAAACGCGCTTGCAACGGCGTTCAACCACAGAGGACACAGAGGGCACGGAGGGGGATGCCTGAGCGGCGGTCCTCTGCGTCCTCTCCGTTCCCCTCAGCGCCCTC
>JAQBPZ010000293.1 GCA_028287225.1 Gemmatimonadota bacterium | reverse complement strand
CGGCGAGCCGGTGCAGAGCGCCGACATCGCCTCCGACCCGCTGTGGACGGCGTCGCGCGCGTGCGTGGTGATGAGCTACGGGGTGCGCGCCTGCTGGGCGACTCCCCTCCGTGGCGCCGACGGGCGGCTCGTGGGCGCGCTGGCCTGCTTCTGCGACACGGCGCGCCCCGCGACGCCGCGCGAGCTGGAGCTGGCGAGCACCGTGGTGCACCTGGCGAGCATCGCACTGTCCAGCGCGCGCGATGCCGCATCGATCCGCAGCTCCGAGGCGAGCTTTCGCTCCTTCGTGGAGAACGCCCCGGCGGCGATCTTCCGCGAGACGCTGCACGGGCACCTGGTGTCCACCAACGCGGCGATGCTCGCCCTCCTGCGCTACCCCGATGGGGAGTCGCTGGCGCGCGCCGCGAGCGCGGGGCAGCTGTATGCGGACGACGCCGCCCGCCGGCGCCTGGTCGCGGCGCTCGAGGCGGACGACCTGGCGCGTGGACTGGAAGTGGACTGGTGCCGCGCGGACGGCACGCGGGTCACGGTGCGGCTGAGCGCACGCGCCTACCGCGACGAGCGCACGCGGGTGTGGCTATGGGAGGGGTATGCGGAGGACGTGACGCCGCTCCGGCAGGCGGAGAGCGCACTGCGACGCAACGAGAAGCTCGCCGCGGTGGGCCAGCTGGTCTCGGGCGTCGCACACGAGCTGAACAACCCGCTCTCGTCGATCCTCCACTTCGCCGAGGACCTGCTGGACGACCGGCGCACGCAGGGCGACGCCGAGGCGCTGGGCATGATCCGCGACCAGGCGCGCCGATCGCGGTCCATCGTGCGCGACCTGCTCTCGTTCGTGCAGCAGCGCGACGTCGTGGCGGAGGCGGTCTCCCTCGCCGGCACGGTGGCGGCCACCGTGCGCGCCATGATGCCGAGCGCGGAGATGCTGGGGGTGCGCGTGCACCTGGAGACGGCGCAGGAATCGGTGGTGCACCTCGACCGGGCGGCGCTGGAGCAGGTGATCACCAACCTGCTCAGCAACGCGATCCAGGCCGCGGGAATGGGGGGGGAGGTGTGGGTGCGCACGGCGTGCGGGCCGGGCTGCTGCCGGATCGTGGTGGAGGATTCGGGGCCCGGCATCTCGCCGGAGGTGCTCCCACGCATCTTCGATCCCTTCTTCACCACGAAGCCGACCGGCGAGGGCACCGGGCTCGGGCTCTCGGTGAGCCTCGGCATCGTGGAGCAGTTCGGGGGGCGCATTGCCACCGAGCCGCGCGGTGGCAACCTGCCGGGCTCGCGCTTCGTCGTCACGCTGCCCCTGACCGGGGGCCCGGCGGACACGGCCATCGCGCCGGCGGTGGCGGCCACGCCGGCGCGTCCGGTGATGGAGCCGGGCAGCTGCCGCGTGCTGCTGATCGACGACGAGCCCTCGATCCGGTCCGCGCTGCGCCGTTTCTTCACGCGGCGCGGCTGGCAGGTCGAGGAAGCGGGGGACGGGGCCGCCGGACTGGCCCTCCTCTCGCGCGACGCCGGCCGGTTCGCGCTGGTGGTGTCGGACCTGCGGATGCCCGGGTTGTCGGGCGTGGACCTGCACGACCGGCTCGTTGCGGACCGGTCCCAGGTGCTGCCGCGGATGATCTTCAGCACCGGCGACGTGGCGTCGCACGAGGCGGCGAGCTTCGTCCAGCGGACCTCGTGCCCGGTCCTCCAGAAGCCGTTCGAGCTGGCCGAGCTCGACGACCTCATCACCTTGCTGACGGAGCGCGGCGTGCTGCAGGGGTGATAGCTTTCGGGGCTGGCCGTTCAGGGCGCCGTGAGGCGCACGGCCGTGCCCCTCGCGCGCCCCGATGAGCGACCGCCTACCGCAGCCCCCCATCTTCATCGACGCCACGGGCCGACGGTGGCGGCACATCCGGCGTGTCGCGCTCGTGGCGGGTGTGGCGACGACCGTCCTGGCGCTGGTGCTGGTGGGCACCCTGGTGCTCTTCCCGCCCATCCCGCCGGAGCTGCCGCTCGCGCAGGCCAACAACCTGCCCATCGCGCGGCCCACCACCAACCGGCTCGGCCGGTTCAGCAAGGTGGACCGCCTGCGCATCGCGTACCGCCGCAAGCTGGCCGCGCTCACCAGGCAGTACGGCGCCACCGAGTCGCGCCACCCGGAGGCGGTGCCGGCGATGGACGTGGGCACGGGCAGCCGTCCGACGCGCACCGACGCCATCGTCGCCGGCTTCTACGTGAACTGGGCGGACAACGCCTTCTCGTCGCTCTCGCGCAACTACGAGAAGCTGGACTGGGTGATCGGCGAGTGGGGGTTCGTTCCCGTGCACGGCGACAGCCTGCAGCTGCGCATCGACCACAAGGTCATCGACTTCCTCAACAGCAAGCCGCCGGAGTCGCGCCCGTCGCTCTTCCTCATGGTGAGCAACTTCGTGGTGTCGGGCACCGACTCCTCCGCCGGCCGGTTCGACGCCGGCGCGGTGGAGCGCTTCCTCGCCGACCCGGTGGCGCGCGCCAACGCCGTGCGGCAGCTGCGCACCGCGGTGCTGCAGTACGGCCTGGCCGGCACCACGCTCGACCTGGAGGGCTTTCCGCCGGCGATGCAGCCGCGCGTCCTCACCTTCGCGAAGGAGCTGCACGACGCGATGCACGGCATCGGCCGGCTGAGCACGCAGGCGCTCGCCGTGGGGGACCCGGACGCGTACATCCGCCGGGCCGCGCTGGTGAACGACAAGCTCTTTCCCATGCTGTTCGACGAGCACTATTCCGAGGGGGAGCCGGGCCCGATCGCCAGCCAGGGGTTCTACGTGGCGCAGGCGCGGCGCTTCAGCAGGCTCGTGCCGCCCTCGCAGCTCATCCTGATGGTCGGCGCCTACGGGTTCGACTGGAACGACGCCGAGGCGGCCGCGCTGCACCGGGCGGAGTCGGCGGAGTTCCAGGAGGTCATGCGCATCACGCGCAACGCGCCGGCGCCGCGCCCCCGCTTCGATCCGGTGTCGCTCAACCCGTACATGGTGTGGACCTCTCCCGACTCCACCGACCACGTGCTCTGGTTCCTCGACGCGACCACCGCGTACAACGAGATGCGCGTGGGGCACGCGCTCGGCGTCGCGGGCCATGCGATCTGGCGGCTCGGCGGCGAGGACCCGTCCATCTGGAACGCGGTCGGCGTGGACGGCGGGCTGCTCTCGCCGGACAGCCTCACGCGGATGCCCCCGAGCTACGATGCCGAGTTCAACGGCACGGGCGAGATCCTGCAGATCACGTACTTTCCGGCCGACGGGCGCCGGAACGTGCACGTGGACACGGCGACCGGCTACGTCACCGCCGCGACGCTGGTGCGCCCGCCGGTGCCGTACGTCATGGCCCGCACCGGCGGACAGCCGCGCAACCGCCACCGCGTCGCGCTCACCTTCGACGACGGCCCGGACCCGCGCTGGACGCCGATGATCCTGGACACGCTGCGCTCGCGCGGCGTGCGCGCGACCTTCTTCGTGGTGGGGCAGAACGTGGACACCCACCTGCGCCTGCTCCAGCGCGAGTACGCCGAAGGGCACGAGATCGGGAACCACACGTACACGCACCCGAACATGGCGCTGCAGGGCGAGCGCCGCGACCGCATCGAGATCGACGCCACGGCCTCGCTGGTGGAGACGGTGCTCAACCGGCGCATCGCGTTCTTCCGCCCGCCCTACTTCGGGGACGCCGAGCCGACGACCGCCGACGAGCTGGTGCCGGTGGGGATCGCCTCGCGTCGCAACTACTGGACGATCGGCCTCCACGTGGATGCGGAGGACTGGAAGGAGCTGCCGCGCGACTCCATCGTGGCGCTGGTGATGCAGCGCCGCGAGTCGCTCAACCAGATCAACCTCACCACGCAGGACTCGGCGCGGAACATCGTGCTGCTGCACGACGCCGGCGGCAACCGCATCAACACCGTCGCGGCGCTCGGCCCGCTCATCGACTCGCTCCGCGCGCACGGCGACACGATCGTGCTCGTCAGCGAGCTCGCGGGCATCACGCGCGACGACGCCATGCCGCCCCTGCCCCCGTCGAGCCAGGCGACGCGCCTGCTGCGCAAGGCGGGCTGGGTGCTGCTCGGCGCGGGCGAGACGCTGCTCTTCTGGACCTTCACCACCGCGGTGGTGCTCGGCATCGCGCGGCTGGTGCTCATCGGCCTGCTCGCCGTGGTGCAGCGCGTCGTGCGGCACCAGCAGCGCGGCGCGCCGGTGACCTTCACGCCCGGCGTGAGCGTCATCGTGCCCGCGTACAACGAGGAGAAGGTGGTCATCCAGACCATCACCTCGCTGCTCAACCAGCGCTACGCCGGCGAGCTCGAGATCGTGGTGGTGGACGACGGCTCGTCGGACGACACGGCGACGATCTGCGAGGAGGCGTACGGGCAGCACGCGATGGTGACGGTGTACCGCAAGCCGAACGGGGGCAAGGCGAGCGCGCTGAACTACGGCATCGCCCGCGCGCGCCACGACATCGTGATCGGCCTGGACGCGGACACGATGTTCGACGAGGATACCGTGGCCGAGCTGGTGCAGCCCCTCGCGAGCCCGCAGGTGGCGGCGGTGGCCGGCAACGCGAAGGTCGGGAACCGGATCAACCTGGTGACGCGCTGGCAGGCGCTGGAGTACGTGACGAGCCAGAACCTGGACCGCCGCGCCTTCTCGCTCCTCGACTGCATCACCGTGGTGCCGGGCAGCGTGGGGGCGTGGCGCCGGTCGCTCGTGCAGGAGGCGGGCGGCTTCAAGGAGGACACGCTCGCCGAGGACCAGGACCTGACGATGGCGCTGCTGCGCATGGGGTACTCGGTGGCATACGCCGACGGGGCCATCGCGTACACCGAGGCGCCAGACACCTTCAAGGGGCTGGCGAAGCAGCGCTTTCGCTGGTCGTTCGGCACGCTCCAGTGCACCTGGAAGCACCGCGACGCCTTCTTCCGCCGGAAGTACGGATCGCTGGGCTTCATCGCGCTGCCGAACGTGTTCCTGTTCCAGCTGCTGCTCCCGGCCATCTCGCCGGTGGCGGACCTGATGTTCGTGCTGAGCATCCTGAGCGTCTGGCTCAACGCGATGGACCATCGGGTGGACGGACGGTTGACGTACGGCCTCACGAATCTCGAGCAGGTCCTGACGTACTATGCCATCTTCCTGCTGGTCGACTGGCTCGCGGCCGTGCTCGCGTTCCTGATGGAGTCCGACGAGGACAAGCAGCTCACCTGGCTGATCTTCCTGCAGCGGTTCGCGTACCGGCAGGTGATGTACTGGGTCGTGGTGCGCTCGTTCGGCGCGGCGCTGAGCGGCCGGCTCGTCGGCTGGGGAAAGCTCGACCGGAAGGCCACCGTGGAGATTCCGGAACACGCACCAGCGAGGTCGCTTGGATAAGCCGACGCGCATTCCCGCCGTCGTCAACGTCGCGTCGGGCACGGCCGAGGCGGCCACGAAGGCACTGGAAGACAGCGGCGCCTTCGAGGTGCACGCGGTGCAGCCGTCCGACATCGGCGACACGGTTCGGTCGCTGGTGGAGGGGGGAGCGGCGCGGGTGCTCGTCGCCGGCGGCGACGGGACGATCGGCACCGCCGCGGCGGTGCTCCTGGAGCATCCCGCCGAGCTCGCCGTGCTGCCCGGCGGCACGCTCAACCACTTCGCGCGCGATCTCGGCATCAGCGTCGACGCGGTGGAGGCCCTCAAGCTCGACGGGCAGGTGTGCCGGGGGGTGGACGTCGGCATGGTGAATGGCCGCATCTTCCTCAACACGAGCAGCGTGGGCGCCTACGTCCACTTCGTCCGGCTGCGGGAGCGGCTCGAGAAGCGCTTCGGCTATCGGGTGGCGTCGTTCCTCGCGGCCTTCCGCCTGCTCTTCGAGTTCCGGCGCCTGGGCGTGGAGGTGGAGGTGGACGGCGTCCGGCGCATCTACCGCACGCCGCTGGTGTTCATCGGCGTGGGCGAGCGCGAGCTGCAGCTGCCGACGCTCGGCAACCGCGTGAAGGACGGGCGCCGCGGGCTGCACCTGATGATCGTGCGCGGCAACTCGGCGGCCCGTGTCCTGGCGATCGGCCTGGCGGCCGTGGCGCGCGGCGTGGAGCACGTGGCGCAGACGCCGGAGTTCGACAGCGTGATCGTGGACAGCTGCCGGATCAACCTCCGCTCGTCGCGGCACGTCGCGGTGGACGGCGAGGTGGTGGAGCTGAACCCGCCGCTCGACTTCTCCCTGCGCCGCGATGCGCTGCAGGTGGTGCGTCCGGAGGATCGTGCGGAGCAGTGAGGGCGTGAGCGGTGAGCGGTTGAAGCGTCCCGAGGGCTGACCGCTCTGCCGACGGCAAGGGCGTTTGCGGTTGGCGGTGAGCGGTTGGCGGTGAGCGGTTGGCGGTAGAAGCGTCCCGGGGGCTGACCGCTCACCGCCAACCGCAAACTGCAAACGCCCTTTGCCCTGCGTCCCGAAACTGCACACGCCCTCTGCCCCGTTTCCCAGCATTACCTTTCCCTCATGCCTCCGCGCGCTCCCGACCCGGATGACGACGGCCTTGCAGAGCGGCTGCGCCAGATCGTTGGCGACCGGCGGGTGCTCGTGCGCCCCGGCGAGCTGCGCGCCTACGAGTCGGACGGCCTGCCGGGATACCAGCTCCGGCCCTCCATCGCCGTCTTTCCCGGCACGCGCGACGAGACCATCGCCGTGGTGCGGCTGCTCGCCGAGCGCGGCGTGCCCTTCGTGCCGCGCGGCGCCGGCACCGGGCTCTCGGGCGGCGCGCTCGCCGAAGGCGTCGTGCTGCTCGGGCTGCACCGGCTGACCCGGATCATCACCATCGACGCGGAGAACCAGCGCGCCGTCGTGGAGCCCGGCGTCGTCAACGCCACCCTCACGCGGCTCGCCTCCGCGCACGGCCTGCACTACGCCCCCGACCCCTCCAGCCAGACGGCGTGCACCATCGGCGGCAACGTGGCGGAGAATGCCGGTGGCCCGCACTGCCTCAAGTACGGCGTCACCCTGGACCACATCGTGGCGCTCACCGTGCTGCTCCCCAACGGCGCGATCGTGACGCTGGGCAACGATGACGGCGAGCAGGAGGGCTACGACCTGCTCGGCGCGTTCATCGGGAGCGAGGGATGCTTCGGCATCGCCCTCGACGTGACCGTGCGGCTCGTGCGCGATCCGCAGGCGGTGCGCACCCTGCTCGCCGATTTTCCATCGGTGATGGCGGCTGCCTCCGCCGTGTCGGCGATCATCGCGACGGGCATCGTGCCCGCGGCACTGGAGATGATGGACAACGCGACGATCCAGGCGGTGGAGGCGTCCATCTACGCGGCCGGCTACCCCACCGATGCGGCGGCCATCCTCCTCATCGAGCTGGACGGCGCGGCGGCGGGAATCGACGACGACGTGGCACGCGTCGCACGGCTCTGCGACGATGCGGGCGCGCGCGGCGTGCGCACCGCCGCCGACGCCGCCGAACGCGCGCGGCTCTGGCAGGGACGCAAGAAGGCGTTCGGCGCCATGGGGCGCATCTCGCCGCACCTCGTGGTGCAGGACGCCGTGGTGCCGCGCACGCGGCTGCCCGCCGTGCTCGCCGAGATCCAGGCGATCGGGGAACGGCATCACGTGAACGTGTGCAACGTGTTTCACGCCGGCGATGGCAACCTGCACCCGAACATCGGCTACGACTCCAGCGATCCCGTGCAGGCGCAGCGCGTGCACGACGCGATGTCCGAGATCATGGCGGCCTGCATCGCGGCCGGCGGCACGATCACCGGCGAGCACGGCGTTGGGCTCGACAAGCTGCCGTACATGGACGCGCTGTTCACCGCCCCCACGCTGCACGCGATGTGCGCGCTGCGCGACGTGTTCGACCCCGACCACCGCGCCAACCCCGGCAAGGTGGTCCCGGTCCACAGCTGCCGCGAATGGCACAGCGTGCGACCGCCGGTCGCGGGCCGGCGTCCGTGAATCCGGAGACGACGGCCCAGGTCGTCGCATGCGTGCGCGACGCGCGGGCCGCGGGCACGCCGCTCCGCATCGTGGGCGCGGGCGGGTGGCTGGATGCGGGCGCGCCGTGCACGGCGGGCGAGCATCTCCGCCTGTGGGGGATCAACGGGATCGTCGAGTACGAGCCCGGCGACCTCACCCTCACCGCGCAGGGCGGCACCCGGCTCATCGACATCGAGCGCGCCACCGCCGAGCACGGGCAGTGGCTCACGCTCGATCCCGTCGGATATCCGTACGGCACCCTCGGCGCCACCGTCGCCACCGGCTCGTACGGGCCCCTCGCCTCCGCGTTCGGCACGCCGCGCAACCAGGTGCTCGGCTGCGAGGTGGTCACGGGCATCGGCGACGTGGTGCGCGCGGGCGGCCGCGTGGTGAAGAACGTCGCGGGCTTCGACGTGACGCGGCTCATGGTGGGGGCGTGGGGCACGCTCGGCGTGATCACCGAGGTCACGGTGCGCCTGCGTGCCCGCCCCGAGGTGGATCAGACGGTCGTCGTGGCGCTCGGCGGCACCGACGGCGTGGAGCGCGCGCATCGCTGGCTGCGCACCACGGAGTTCACGCCGCTCGCCGCCGAGCTGGTCTCGCCCGCGCTCGCCGAGCGACTGGGGTTCGCCACGCTGAACGCCGACCTGCTCCTTCTCCGCCTCGGCGGCAACGAGGCGCTCGTTCGTGCCGCCCGGCATGCGGCCGCGGCGCTCGGCGACCTCATGGTGCCGGACGACGGGATCTGGACGGCCCTCACGAGCCTGGGGATGACCCACTCCCACAAGGCGTCGCTGCGCCTGAGCGGCGCACCCGCGGGCATCGCGGCGCTGTGGGCGGCAACGCGGCGGGCCATCGAGCCGGCTGGCGGCCTGGCGCACTCCACCCTCGCGCGCGGCGTGGTGCGCTGCCTGCTCCCCATGGACGACGATGCATCCGTCGCGCGGCTGCGGGGTATCCTTTCGGCGCTGCCGAAGGCCACGCGCATCCCCGAGCGCCTGCCGGCCGAGCTATGGGCGCCGGCCGCGGCGGACCCGGTGCTGGCGTCGCTCCGGCAGGGCGTGCGACGCGCCTTCGATCCAGATCTCCTGCTGAACCCCGGCATCATGGGCACCGCGTGACGACCAAGTCCATCTCCACACCCCAGTGCGCCATTCCCGGCACGCCCCTCGGCCTGGCCGCCGAGGGGCTGGACGCCTGCGTGCACTGCGGGTTCTGCCTCCAGGCCTGCCCCACCTACCTCACCCTGGAGGACGAGAACGACAGTCCGCGCGGACGGCTCGTGCTCATGCGTGCCGTGGTGGAGGGCAGCCTGCCGGTGGACGATCCCGACGTGCGCACGCACATCGACCGCTGCCTCGGCTGCCGCGCGTGCGAGACGGCGTGCCCCTCGGGGGTGCCGTACGGCCAGCTGCTCGAGGCGACTCGCGCGACGCTGACGACGGATCAGCCGAACGCACCGATCGCGCGCATCATCCTGTTCGGGTTCGCGCACCCGCTGCTGCTGCGCCTCGGGCTGCTCGGCGGCCGCGTCGCGCGCGCGCTGCGCATCTCACGACTGCTCGCGCGCCTGCCCGGTCGCCTGGGCTTCGCCATGGCGATGCTCGAATCCACGCGTCGCGCGCTGGGGGCCGGGCCGTACGCGGCCACGGGCGACGGCGCGCGCGGCACGGCGACGCTGCTCACCGGGTGCGTGATGGAAGGGCTGTTCACGGAGACGAATCGCGCGACCGAGCGCACGCTGACCGTGAACGGGTACGACATGGTGTCCACCCGCGGCCAGCGCTGCTGCGGCGCGCTGCACGCGCATGCGGGCGACGAGCGCCGCGCCCGCGCGCTGGCGAAGAAGAACATCGCCGCGTTCGAGCGGTCGGGCACCGACTACATCGTGGTGAACGCGGCGGGATGCGGCGCCATGATGAAGGAGTATCCCCACCTCCTTGCGCGCGAGCCCAGGTGGGCCGAGCGCGCCTCGCGGGTCTCGCAGCGCGTGCGCGACGTGAGCGAGCTGCTCGCCGAGGCGGGCCCCGCGCCGGGCGGCCCGCTGCCGATCTCGGTGACGTACGATGCACCATGCCACCTGCTCCACGCGCAGCGCATCGCCACGCCGCCGCTCGCGGTGCTGGGCGCGGTGCCGGGCCTCACGCTGGTGCCGCTGCCGGGCTCGGAGCATTGCTGCGGCAGCGCCGGCATCTACAACCTCGTGGAACCGGACGTCAGCGATCGTGTGCTGGCGCCCAAGCTCGCGAACATCGCGGGCACGGGGGCGAAGTTCGTCGCGACCGGCAACCCCGGGTGCCTGATGCAGATCGGCGCCGGCCTCCACCAGTCCGGCATCGCGTCGCGCGCCGTGCACCCGGTGGACATCCTCGACGAATCATATCGTCGACTGCCCGCGCCCCGGTGATCAGCGGCTGGGTCCGCCGCCCGTAGCGCCTCTGCCTGTTCCCGAATTAATTGAGGGCATGGTAGACGCCGTGCTTCTCGAGTGGGAGGGCGTGCTCGCCGACACCAGGCATGCGCGCCGCGACGCGCTCCGCCACGCCATGGCGGCGGAGGGTGTGGCGCACACGCTCTCGGATGACGACCCGCAGCTGCGTGGCCTTGGCGTGAGCGCCTCGGTGCGCACGGTGCTGCGACACATGGGCTCCAGTGACGCCACGCTGGCGGAGCTGCTCGCCGTGCGCGCTGCGCGCGCCTTCGCCGACGCACTGGCCAGCGGCATCGTGCTCGCGCCCGGTGCGGCGGCCTTCATTGCCCGCATGCAGTCCCGCGCGCGTGTGGCCATCGTGACCCGCGCCTCGCGCGCCGAGACGGAGCTGATGCTCGGCATGGCGGGGCTCCAGGATGCCGTGACGATGATCGTGAGCGCCGACGACGTGACCGACGAGGCGCCCGCCGCGGCCCTGTTCCGGCTCGCGATGGACCGGCTCGCTCGCACGCGCGTGGTGGAGCCGGCGCGCGCCGTGGCCATCGTGGATGCAGCGCCGGGCATCCGTGCGGCCCGCGCCGCGGGTGCGCGCGTGCTGGCGGTCGGCGCGCCGGCGCATCACGCGATGGAAGCGGATGCGGCCGTGGACGCGCTGGACGACGTCACGCTGGACGACTGGATCGTGCCGGTGCCGCCGCATGGCCACGGGAGGCGGGCATGACGGGCCGCGCCGAGGTCGCCGAGATGATGCCACCGTCCATCGGCGACGTGGGCGGGCGGAGCGTGGTGCTGGCGTACGGCAGCGTGGCCGCGGAATACGAGGCGCTGCACCGGCATGCCGCGGTGTTCGATCGGAGCCACCGCGCGCGGGTGCGTGTCCTCGGGGCGCGCGCCGCCGAGATGGTCGCGGGCCTCGTCACCAACGACGTCACCGGGCTCACCGCCGGACAGGGCTGCTACGCGGCCGCCCTGACCGCGAAGGGCAAGATCGTCGCCGACCTGCGCATCTTCGTGGAAGAGTCGTCGGTGCTCGTGGATGCGCCGCCGCGTGCCGGTGATGCATGGGCCGCGATGGTGAAGAAGTTCGTGAACCCGCGCATCGCGGCGCATCGCGACGAGAGCGCGACGCTGCGCGACATCGGCATCTTCGGGGTGAACGCGCGACATGTCGTGAGCGCGCTCACCACCGTGCCGGCCGCCGCGCTCGGCATGCTGCCACCGTACGCGCACGTCACCGTGGACATCGACGGCCACGTCGTGCTCGTCGCCCGGGTTCCGGACCTCGCGGTGGAGGGGTTCGAGCTGATCGTTCCCGCGGAGGCGTTCGCCATGCTGTGGCCGCGCGCCACCGCCGCGGGCGCCACGCCCGCGGGGCTCGAGGCGTGGGAGATCGCGCGCGTGGAGGCCGGTCGCCCGGAGTGGGGGCTGGACATGGACGACTCCACCATCCCGCAGGAAGCCAACTTCGACGAGCTCCATGCGATCTCGTACACGAAGGGCTGCTACGTGGGGCAGGAGACGGTGGCGCGGGTGCACTTCCGCGGGCACGTGAACCGCCACCTGCGCGGCGTGCGGGTGGCCGGGATCGAGCCGCCGCCGCGCGGCGCCACGCTGCACGACGAGACCGGCGCCGTGGTCGGCGACGTGCGCACCGCCGTGCGCTCGCCGTCGCTGGGCGGGATCGCGCTCGCCATGGTGCGGCGCGAGGTGGCGCCCGGCGCCGCGCTCGTGGCGCGCTGGAGCACGGGCGAGGGAGACGCCGCCGTGGCGAGCGAGCGCCGCGTGGACGTGGCGGCCCTGCCCTTCGCCGTCGCCTGACCCGGCTCCCGGCAGGCATGCGGACAGCCCTCGTCACCGGCGCCACCGGCCAGGTGGGGCATCACGTGATCCAGCGGTTGCGGCGTGACGGGTGGGAGGTGCGTGCCCTCGTGCGGGATGCGGCGCGCGCCGGTGCGCTGAGCCGCGCGGGCGTCACGCTAGCCACCGGCGACGTCCTGGAGCCCACGGGGCTGGCCCGCGCCGCCCGCGGCTGCGACGTGGTGTTCCACGCGGCCGCCGTCATCACGCCGCGCGGCGGATGGGAGGCGTTCCGGCGTCCGAACATCGAGGGCACCAGAAACGTCGTCGCCGCCGCCGCGCTCGCGGGCGCCCGGCTCGTGCACGTGAGCAGCGTCGCGGTCTACGGCGCGGCGGAGCGGTACGCGCACGGACCCGGCGCCGTGGATGAGGACACGCCCTTCGCGCCGCTCGCGGCCGACGCGCACTATGCGC
>JAQBPZ010000264.1 GCA_028287225.1 Gemmatimonadota bacterium | reverse complement strand
GACGATCGTGGTCTCGCACGGCGACGCGCACACCGACGCGCCGACGCTCGCGGGCGTGGTGGTTCGCGATCGCGGGGCGCGGGCGGGCTATGCGGCGCCCGCCGCGAGCGCGGCGAGCAAGCTGGAGGGCCCGCTGCGCGACCTGCCGCAGTCCATCTCCGTGGTGGGGCGCGCCGTCATCGCCGACCAGTCGATGCGGTCCATGGCCGACGTCGTCCGCTACATACCGGGCGTGGGCATGGCGCAGGGCGAGGGGCACCGCGATGCCCCGGTGATTCGCGGCAATGCCTCCACCGCCGACTTCTTTGTGGACGGCATGCGCGACGATGGGCAGTACCTGCGCGACCTCTACAACGTGGAGCGCATCGAGGCGCTCAAGGGCGCCAACGCGATGACCTTCGGCCGAGGCGGCGGCGGGGGCGTCCTCAATCGCGTGACGAAGATGGCGTCGTGGACGCCGACCCGCGAGCTGACGCTCTCCGGTGGCTCGTACGATCATCGGCGCGGCGCGGGCGACGTGGGCGGTACGCTCGGCTCGCGCGCCGCGCTGCGGCTGAACGGCGTGCTCGAGCAGTCCGCGCTCTTCCGCGACGCAACCCGCCTGGAGCGCGTCGGACTCAACCCCTCGGCGGCGCTGGCGCTCGGCGACCGGACCATGCTCCGCGGCGACATCGAGCGGTTCGACGACCGGCGCACGGTGGACCGCGGCATCCCGTCGTTCGCGGGCGCTCCGTCGGTCACCTCGATCCGAACGTTCTTCGGGGATCCGGGCGCGAGCCAGTCGTCGGCGCGCGTGCTCGCCGGCAACGTCTCGGCGGAGCACCAGACCGCTGGCGGCGTGACCCTGCGCGGTCGCCTGCGCAGCGTGCGCTACGACAAGCGCTACCAGAACGTCTATCCCGGCGCGGTGGACTCAAGCGGCTCGCGCGTGACGCTCCTGGGCTACAGCAGCGACATCCTGCGTGACAACCTGCTCACGCAGGCCGAGGCGGCCGGCTCGGTCACGAGCGGCAACGTGCGTCACGGGCTGCTCGCTGGGGTGGAGCTCGGGGTGCAGGGCACGAACAACTTCCGTCGTACGGGCTACTTCGGCGGCGGCACGGCGACCTCGGCCAGCGTGGACTTCACGCAGCCCACGGTGTCGGCGCCGGTGGAGTTCCGGCAGTCCGCAACCGATGCGGACAACCGGGTGGTGGCGCACGTGGCGGGCGCCTACGTGCAGGACCAGCTCCGGTTCGGCGCGCACGTGCAGGCGGTGGCCGGGCTTCGGATCGACCGCTTCGCCCTCGACTTCCGCAATCACCGCGATGCGCCGTCGTTCGCGCGGACCGACCGTGCGGTCTCGCCGCGCGTGGGCCTGGTGGTGAAGCCCGCCGAGCCGCTGTCGGTGTACGCGGCGTACAGCGTGTCGCACCTCCCCAGCGCCGGCGACCAGTTCTCGTCCCTCTCGGCGACGACGTCCACGCTGGAACCCGAGCGGTTCACGAACCGCGAGGTGGGGCTGAAGTGGGACGCCAGCGAGTCGCTGGGCCTGACCGTGGCGGCGTACCGGCTGGATCGCACGAACACCTCCGCGCCGGATCCGCTGGATTCCAAGCGGCTCGTGCAGACCGGCCGGCAGCGGAGCAGCGGGATCGAGCTCGGGGTGAGCGGCGCGGTCACGCCGCGCTGGCAGGTGCAGGGCGGGCTCGCGGCCCAGCGCGCCGAGATCGTGGAGCGCACCTCGGCGGCCGCGGCGGGGGCGAGGGTACCGCTCGTGCCGCGCGGGAGCGCGTCGCTCTGGAACCGCGTGCAGCTCACGCCGGCCGTGGGCGCGGGGCTCGGCGTGATCCATCAGGGCTCGAGCTTCGCGGCGATCGACAACACCGTGACGCTGCCGGGCTACACGCGCGCCGATGCGGCGTTCTTCGCCACCATCGGGCGCGGCCTGCGCGGCCAGGTGAACGTGGAGAACCTGTTCGGGACGCGGTACTTCGCGAGCGCGCAGGGCAACAACAACATCCTTCCCGGCGCCCCGCGCCTCGTCCGGGTGTCGCTGGTGAAGAGCAGCGAGTAACGAGAGCTGAATAGCGAGTAACGAGTAACGAGTAAGAGGAGCGTCCCGGGCGGCTGTCATCCTGCAGGAGGGAGCCCCGCGACCGAGTGTCGGGATCTACTGTCCCGTGCTCATGGCCAGCCCCCATCACGGGAGAGCATGCCCCGACAGCTTCGCTGCGGGGTGACACCGCCGCCCGGGACGCGCCCCGACTTACTCGTTACTCGTTACTCGTTACCCGTCAGTCCCGTCTCACCACGCTCCCGCCCTTCATCACGAAGACCGGGCGACGCGCGGCGGTGATGTCCGCGGTCGGATCGCCGCGCAGGGCCACGAGGTCGGCGAGGAGGCCGGCGCGAACGCCGCCGATCTGGTTCTCCATGTGGAGCATGCGCGCGTTCGTCGACGTCACGGCGCGGACGGCCTGCAGCGGCGTGAGGCCGTAGTCGGTAAGCAGCTCCACCTCGCGCCAGTTCTCGCCGTGGGTGAACACGCCCACGTCGCCCCCCGCACAGATGGTCACACCCGCCTGAATGGCCGCGCGCACACTCGCGCGCTTCTCGGCGATGCGCGCCGGCTCCGGGTCGCCGCGCTTCCATCCCCGGTAGCGGAGGATGGCGTCACCGGCGGCGACGGTCGGGCAGAGGATGACGTTGTGCTCCTTCATCAGGCGGAAGACCTCGGGGGTGCCGGCGTCGCCGTGCTCGATGGTCTCCACGCCGGCGAGCGTCGCGCGGCGCATCCCCTCGGCCGTGGACGCGTGCGCGACCACCGGGCGCCCTGAGGAACCCGCGATCTCGACGATCTGCCTGAGCTCGTCGAGCGTGAAGGTGGGACGTGCCTCACCGTTCGGCCCCCAGCGATAGTCCGCATACACCTTGATCCAGTCCGCGCCGCGGCCGATCTGGTCGCGCACCACGCGCGCGAGGCTTGCGCCGTCGGCCTCCTCGGCGCCCTGCGGCACGTCGGTCTCGGTGGTGAAGCCGCGCGGGCCGTAGCTGCCGGTGGCGACGATGGCGCGCGTCACCACGATCATCCGCGGCCCGGGAACGATCCCCTGCGCGATGGCGCGCTTCAGCCCCACGTCCGCGTAGCCTGCCCCCTCCGTGCCGAGGTCGCGCGTCGTCGTGAAGCCGGCGCGCAGCGTCTCGCGCGCATGGTTCGTGGCGCGCGCGATGCGGAGCGCCAGGGGCTCGTGCAGCACCTGGTCGTCCCACGGGGTCTCGTTGTACGGGTGCAGCAGGAGGTGCGAATGCCCCTCGAACATCCCGGGCATCAGCGTCGTGCCCGGGAGCTCGATGCGGGCGGCGGATGCCGGCACCGAGAGGGTGGCCGAGGGACCCGCCGCGGCGATGCGCTCGCCCCGCACGAGCACCGCCCAGCCCTCGTGCATGTCCGCGCCGTCGAACACCCGTGCCGGCGTCAGGAGGGTGAAGGCGGTGGAGTCGGCGACCGGGGCGCGCTGCTGCGCTGCCGCCGGTGCGGCGGGCGCGAGCGCGGCGAGAGCGAGGAGGGTGCGGAGCAGGGCAGGACGCACTGGCGGCTGTGGGATGCGGTGTGGAACGGGGACGTGCGGCACGGCGTGCCGCGCGGTGGGGCTTGCGAACGTGATGCGGCGCCCGGGGGCGCCGGTTTGTGCGGGCGGCCCCTCGTGGGTCGCATGGGTCCAAGATACGTCCGGGCGCCGGCGTCGCGAGGGCCGCGACGCATTGCCCAGCGGTGGGCTCGTGCCACACGTTGTACATCGTCGTCGTCCCTCCCGAGCCCTCCACCGTGCCCGCCGTGATCGCCACCCTACGCTGGTCCCTCGCCGCGCTGCTCGCCGCCGCGAGCCTCGCCCCACCCGCTGTCGCACAGTCCGGCGGCAAGCGTGCGCTCACGCCGGACGACTGGGACCGGTGGCGCTCGATCACCGGCACCACGGTCAGCCCGGCGGGCGACTGGGTAGCCTACTCGCTCGTGCCCCAGGTGGGCGACGGCGAGCTGGTGATCCGCGCGACGCGGGCCGCCACCGAGTGGCGCGTGCCGCGCGGCTTCATCGGCCGCCCGCAGCTCATCGCCGGCTTCCAGGGCGACTCGACCGCCGCGCCGGTTGCGCCGCTCTTCTCGGCCGACGGACGCTGGGTCGTGGCGCAGACCTCCCTCCCGCGTGCCGAGTACGAGGCCGCGCTGCGCCGCAACCGTCGCGTGGCGCCGCGCAGCGGCATCGCGATCGTCCGGGTGGCCGATGGGACGGCGAGCACCGTGGCGCGGGTGCGCTCGTTCCGCGTGCCGCGCGAGGGCGCCAGCGTCGTGGCGTACCTGCTGGAGCCGGACGATGCGTCGGCGGTCCCACCGCGCGACAGCACCTCGGCTCGGACCGCGCCGGCGAATGCGGCCACGCCGGGCGGCACGCCGCGTCCGGTGAGCGATTCGTCGTCGCGCGGGCGCCGGCGGGAGTACGGCAGCACGCTCGTGCTGCGCGAGCTCGGCTCCGGCCGCGAGACGCGCATTCCCGACGTGCTGGCGTATGCGTTCGACGACAGCGCCAAGTGGCTGGGCTACACCGTGGCTTCGCGCACGCCCTCCCGGGATGGCGCGTACGTGCGGCGCGTCGCGCAGCCGGACGAGGAGGTCGCGCTGCTCTCCGGGGCGGGAGACTACCGGGCGCTGACCTTCGACCGTGCGGGCACCCAGGCCGCGTTCGTGTCGAACACGACCGAGTGGAGCACCCCGCATCCGCGTCCGTCGCTGTATCTCGCGCCCCTCGGCGCACGCGCCGCCGCGGCGCGGGTGGTCGTGGCGCCGGCCTCGATCGGGGAGGGGCTCGTGGTCGCCGACAACCGGCTCGCATTCACGCGCAACGGAGGCACGCTGCTGTTCGGCTACACCACCGCGCCGCTGGATTCCATCCCCGCCGACTCCCTGGTGGACAAGGCGGTGTTCGACCTGTGGCACTGGAAGGACACGCGCCTCCAGCCCCAGCAGCGCGTGGAGGCCGCGCGTGACCGCAACCGCTCGTTCGGCGCGGTGTGGCAGATCGGAGCTGGCCGCCTGGTGAAGCTGGCGAGCGATTCCTTCCCGAACGTGCAGGTGAGCGACGACGGGCGCACGGCGATGCTCGTGACCGACGTGCCGTACGCCATCGAGGCGATGTGGGGCGAGGGGGGCAGCGACCTCTACGCCGTGGACGCCACCACGGGGGCGCGCACCCTGGTGACCCGCAAGCTCCGCTACCAGCCGCAGCTGTCACCGACTGGCCGCTACATCGCCTACTTCGAGGACGGGCGGTGGTGGTCGTACGACGTGGCGCGGGCGCGGAAGAGCGACCTGACCGGCCGCATCGCGGGCGTGCGGTTCGACCAGGAGACCTGGGACACGCCGGATGTGCCGGCGCCCTGGGGAGTGGGCGGCTGGACGAACGACGACCGCTCGGTGCTCGCGTACGACCGCTTCGACGTCTGGGAGCTGGATCCGGCGGGCGCGCGCGCGCCGCGCATGGTCACCGATTCCGCCGGCCGGAAGGGCCACGTCACGCTCCGGCTCGTGGACCTGGATCCCGACGACCGGTTCGTGGACCCGCGCAAGCCACTGCTGCTGCGCGCGTTCGACGACGAGACCAAGGCGAGCGGGTTCTATGAAGACCGCCTGAGCGACGCGGCCCCCCCGCGTCGGCTGATCATGGCCGACGTCGCCTTCGGCACGCCGCAGCGGGCGCGGCACGGCGACCAGCTCGTGCTCACGCGCGGCACCTTCACCGACTTCCCCGACCTCTACACCGGCACCTCCCTCGCGAGCCTGACGCGGCTGTCGAACGGCAATCCGCAGCAGGCCGAGGTGAAGTGGGGCTCGGTGGAGCTGGTGCGATGGACGAGTGCGGACGGCGTGCCGCTCAAGGGCCTGCTGTACAAGCCCGCCGACTTCGATCCGTCGAAGAAGTATCCCATGATCGCGTACTTCTACGAGCAGCTCTCGCAGAATCTCAACGTCTACGTGCCGCCGGGCGGGCGCAACGTGGTGAACCCGACGCACTATGCGTCCAACGGATACCTCGTCTTCGAGCCGGACATCCACTACGAGACCGGGTATCCCGGACCGAGCGCGCTCAAGTCCATCGTGCCGGGCGTGCAGTCGATCATGGCGCGCGGCTTCGTGGACCCGAAGGGCCTCGGCATCCAGGGGCAGTCGTGGGGCGGCTACCAGGCGCTGTACATCATCACGCAGACCCCGCTGTTCCGGGCGGCGATGACGGGCGCGCCGGTGGCCGACATGTTCAGCGCGTACGGCGGCATCCGGTGGCAGACCGGCCTCGCGCGCGCCTTCCAGTACGAGCACACCCAGAGCCGCATCGGCGGCTCCATCTGGCAGTACCCGATGCGCTACCTGGAGAATTCGCCGCTCTTCTGGGCGGACCGCATCACCACGCCGCTCATGATCATGTCCAACGACGGCGACGGGTCGGTGCCGTGGTACCAGGGCATCGAGATGTTCGTCGCGATGCGCCGCCTGAACAAGGAGGCGTACCTGCTCAACTACAACGGCGACGAGCACAATCCCACCAAGCGCGCCAACCAGAAGGACGTGGCGATGCGCATGCAGCAGTTCTTCGATCACCACCTGCGCGGCATGCCGGAGCCGGAGTGGATGGACAAGGGCATTCCCTACCGGCAGAAGGGTCGCGACCAGCTCGCGCCGGCGTCGGTGCGCGCCGGCTCGGCCGCCGCGGAAACCACGACGCCATCGCGCCCGTAGGAGGCGCAGGCACTCAACCCACGAGGCGTGCGACCATGACCCCGGCATCCGACGTGCTCGACTACGAATTGATCGGCGACGACCTGCAGGCGGTGATCGTGACGCTCGACCCGGGCGAGACGGTCATCGCGGAGGCCGGCGCGATGATGTTCATGGAGCAGGGGATCGAGATGAACACCACGCTCGATCCCAACCGGCAGGGCGGGGGGCTGCTGGGCAAGCTGTTCACCGGCGCGCGGCGCGTGCTCTCGGGCGACACGTTCTTCGTCACCACCTTCGCCAACGCCACAGGCAGCCGGCGGCGGGTGGCGTTCTCGTCGCACTTTCCGGGCAAGATCAAGCCGGTGAATCTGCTCGAGTGGGGCGGGACGATCATCGCGCAGAAGGATTCCTTCCTCTGCGCGCCGAAGGGGACACAGGTGGACATCGCCTTCACGCGCCGCATCGGCGCCGGGTTCTTCGGTGGCGAGGGCTTCATCCTGCAGCGCATCACGGGCGACGGCGTGGCGGTGCTGCACGCTTCCGGGGCGCTCTGGGAGAAGACGCTGGCGCCGGGCGAGACGCTCCGCGTGGACACCGGCTGCATCGTGGCCATGGAGCAGCAGGTGCAGTACGACATCCAGCTCGTGCCGGGCATCCGGACGGCGCTCTTCGGCGGCGAGGGGTTGTTCTTCGCGCTGCTGACGGGCCCGGGCAAGGTCATGCTCCAGACGATGCCGTTCTCGCGCCTCGCCGACCGTATCCTCGCCGCGTCGCCGCGCGCCGGGGGCCGGCAGCTTCAGGAGGGCGGGCCGCTGGGGCTGATGGGCGGCATCGTGGGCGGGATCCTCTCGAGCGACGACCGGTAGAAGCTGCCCGGAGGCATCCAGACGGGCCGGTTCGCAGCGGATGAAGCGAGTTCACCGAAAACTGCCGAATCATCTTCGGTGCAGCGTCGCCCGCCGACGCGCCGGGAGGAGATCCGGCAGTTCTCGTTTCGACTCGATGCATCCGTTCCGAAACTGACGCCACGCGTGCCATCCCGACCGCTGGATGCCGTTCAGGGAACCGGCGAGCGCCTCACTCTCGTCCACGCGGTTGGCGCAAACGAGAGCGCGACGAGCAGCCCGCCGGCGATCGCGACGCGCACCAGTGCCGAGCGTCGCGCTCCGCCGGCGCCGGCCAGCAGGGCATCGGCAAAGTAGGTGTACACGAGCGTGCCGGGAATGAGGCCGAGCGCCGTGCCGAGCGCGTAGTCGCGAAACGGGATGCCCGCGAGTCCGGCGCCGAAGTTCAGGACGTTGAACGGGACCACCGGAAGGAGCCGCAGCCGGAGCACCGTGACGAAGCCGTACGCGTCGGCCACCGCGTCCAGCCGGCCGGCCCGGCGCCCCACGAGGCGCCGCACCGCGTCGAGGCCGAGCGACCGCGCCAGCAGGTAGGCGGCGATGGCGCCGAGGAGGGCGCCGGTCCAGTTGAGGGCTGCTCCCATCCCGAAGCCGAAGATGGCGCCGCCGGCGATGGTCAGGACGCTCCCCGGAAGGCCGAGCGCGGTCGCGGCGACGTACGCAAGGACGAAGAGCGGGACGATGAACGCGCGGTCGCGAAGCCCGCGCACCGCACCCGCGGCCGAGGCCGCGTCGAGGTACGCGAAGAGGCCGAACGCCCGCGCCGCGAGGAATGCCGCAGCCAGCAGGGCCACGAGCATGGCGAGCCTGAGCAGGGCGCCGGCGCGCCCCGGCGCCGGCGTCGGCTCGATGGCCTCAGGCGACGGCGCCGCCACAGGAGCTGCCGGCGCCCGCCGTGCAGCCGTAGCAGTGCGGCCCCACGACGATCGCGCGCTCGGCGAGGCGCTCCGGCGTGGCGTCGAAGATCCACTGGGGTACCGCCGCATCCAGCCCCAGGTCGAGCATCTGGTTGAAGTCGCAGTCGAACAGGCGGCCGTCGTACCCTACGCTCAGGGTGTTCCGGCACATCACCCCCGCCGCGGCCGCCGGATTGTACGCATTCACCAGGCGCGTCATGTAGTCCACCGTGCGTCCGCGCTCGTCGAGGAACTCGAGATAGCGCGAGATCGGCATGTTCGTGATGGTGAACAGGTGGTCGAAGTCCAGGTCGAACCGCCGCTTCAGCTCACGCTTCCACATCGCCTCCAGGCCGGCCTGGCTCCCGGGCAGGAAGGTGCCCACGGGGTTCGCGACGAGGTTGAGCTCCAGCCCCGTCCCGCGCCCGTAGCCGAGCGCGTTGAGGCGGCGGATGCCCTCGATGGACTCCTCGAAGACGCCCTCCCCGCGCTGCGCGTCGGTCTCGCGCGCCTGGAAGTAGGGCAGCGACGCGATCACCTCCACGCGATGTTCGGCGAGGAGCGCGGGGATGTCCGCGTAGTTGGGGAGCAGGATGGCGGTGAGGTTGCACCGGTGCATCACGTGCGCGCCGCCGCGCGCCGCGCGCACCACCATCTCGCGGAAGTCGGGGTGCAGCTCGGGGGCGCCGCCGGTGATGTCGAAGCGGGGAATCCGATGCTGCGCGAGGAACGCGAGCACGGCCTCGAGCACCGCGCGCGGCATCACCTCGCTGCGGTCCGGGCCGGCGTCCACGTGGCAGTGCTTGCAGGTCTGGTTGCACCGCCGTCCCACGTTGACCTGGAGGATCTCCAGCCGCGTGGGGCGCAGCGGGAAGAGGCCGCTCGTGGCGAGCGACTCCTCGAACGTGCGCGCCAGCGGCACCTCGGCGAGCCGCGCGCGCTGCGCGACGGCGGACGCGAGGCCCGCCTCCCGCTTGTGCAGGGTGGGGAGGACGCGCCCCATCTACATCCCGTGCGCGTGCACGTGGTTGCGCATCTGGACGCCGTGCACGAGCGAGGCGCCACCGCGGATCGCCGCGGCGACGTGCACCGCCTCCGTCATCTGGTCGATGTTCGACCCCTTGGCCAGCGCGTCCTGCGAGTAGGCGTCGATGCAGTACGGGCATTGCACCGCGTGGGCGACCGCCAGCGCGATGAGCGACTTCTCGCGGGCGTCGAGCGCGCCCTCCGCGAACACGGCGGTGTACCAGTCGAAGAACTTCCGCGCGAGCTCCGGCGCCCCTTCGGCGATCTCGCCGAACTTCGGCAGGTCCCGCTCGTGGTAGTACGCTTCGCGGCCCGCGGCCGCGGTGGACTCCGTCATGATGCCCCCGTAGGTTGCAGGCGAGCGACGACGGGCGGTGACCCGCGTCGCCTCTCCCGTGAAAGGTACAGGGCGCACCCGGTCGGCGTGCGCGACGTCTCGGGCTCAGCCGCACCTTCCCAGGACCGCTCGTGGATCGATATGACCTGATCGTCGTGGGCGGCGGGACGGCGGGCCTGGTCACGGCCGCCGGCGCTGCCGGGCTCGGCGCTCGCGTGGCCCTGGTGGAACGCGAGCGCCTGGGTGGTGAATGCCTGTGGACGGGATGTGTTCCCAGCAAGGCGCTGCTCGCCTGCGGGAAGGCCGCCGCGGGGGTGCGTGCGGCGGGCCGCTACGGCGTGCACGCGGAGCCACGCATCGACTTCGGCGAGGCGATGCGCTGGGTGCACCGCGCACGCGAGCGCATCGCCCCCAACGACAGCCCGGAGCGCTTCCGGAGCCTCGGCGTCGACGTCATCCATGGAACCGCCCGCTTCACGGCGCACCGGATGCTCGACGTGGATGGCCGCGCGCTGACGTCGAAGCGCATCGTGATCGCAACGGGGTCGCGGCCGGCGCTGCCGGCAATTCCGGGTCTCGACACGGTGGCGTATCTCACCAACGAGACCGTCTTCGAGCTGACGCAGCGGCCGGGCCATCTCGTGATCCTTGGCGCCGGGCCGGTGGGGCTGGAGCTGGCCCAGGCGTTCGTGCGGCTGGGCACGCGCGTCACGGTGATCGAGCGCGGCGCGCGGCTGCTGCCGCGCGAGGAGGTGGAACTGGCCGGCCTGCTCGGGGACCACCTCGTGGCCGACGGCGTGACGCTGGAGCTGGGCGCCGCGGTGACCGCGGTGCGCCGCAGCGACTACGGCGTGGTGGTCACGCGGACGCTCAACGGCACGAGCGCCGACGTGGGGGGCACGCACCTCCTGGTAGCGACGGGCCGAGCGTCGCGCACCGACACCATGGATCTCGATCGCGGCGGCGTGGAGATCCGGGACGGGAGCATCGCGGTGGATGCACACCTGCGCACCACGGCGCCGGGCGTGTGGGCGTGTGGTGACTGCGTCGGCGGACCGCGACTCACCCACGTGGCGGACTACCAGGCGCGGCTCGTGATCCGCAACGCGTTCTTTCCCTTCAGGGGCAAGGCCGACTACTCGGCGATCCCGTGGGTCACGTACACCGACCCCGAGCTCGCGCACGTGGGCCTCACCGAGCGCGAGGCGCGCGAGCGGCACGGGAGCGGCGTGCGCGCCTTCACCAGGCCGTTCACCGAGGTGGACCGCGCCATTGCGGACGGGCGCACGGCTGGCGGCGTGAAGCTCGTGACCTCGGCACGTGGCATCCTGCTCGGTGGACACATTCTCGGGAGCGGCGCTGGGGACATGATCGGCGAAGTCGCGCTCGCCGTCGCCCGCGGCCTGTCGATCAACGCCCTCGGCAAGCTTGTGCATGCGTATCCTTCCATGCCGGAGGCAATTCGGCAGGCCGCGCAGAAGTACGACAAGGCGCGGTTCACCGGGCCCGTGCAGCGCCTGACCCGGTGGCTCGTGCGGCGGTGACCGTACCGGCGCTCTCGGTGGTGATCCCCGCCCTGGACGAGGCCACCACCATCGGAGGCCTGCTCGGCGACCTGTCGGCGCTGCGCGTGACGCACGAGGTGATCGTGTCGGACGGCGGCA
>JAQBPZ010000247.1 GCA_028287225.1 Gemmatimonadota bacterium | reverse complement strand
CCACCGAGAGTGCGTCCGCGACGGAGAGCTCGGGCCGCCCGCGGACGGCGGCGGCCTCCGATTCGTTGACCCCCCGCGGATCGCAGAGCGCCAGCAGCTCGCTGGGCACCTCACGCGAGGGGGACAGGTTCAGCACAAACCGACCACCGGCGTCGTGAGTAGCCGCAGCAACGGCGGTGACGGTGGGCAGCGGCACCTCAAGCTGGGCAAGCACAACACTGCCGGGCGCGGCGAGGGAGCGGATGATCGCCGCGCTCGTGTCGGGCTGCAGCCGGGCATTGGCGCCAGCGGCCACAACGATGCTGTTCTCACCCGAGGTGACCACGGTGATGAGAGCAACTCCCGTCGGCGCCTCCGTGGTGGTGACGACGTGAGAGACGTCTACCCCGCGCGAAGCTAACTCCGCGATGAGCTCGTGGCCGGTGGTGTCATCGCCGAAGGAGCCGATGAAAACCGGAGGCACTCCCGCGGCGGAGGCGGCTACCGCCTGGTTGGCACCCTTGCCGCCAGCGCCGGTAACGATGTCGCCGCCGAGCAGAGTTTCGCCTGGCTGCGGGTGGCGGTCAACAACAACGGTGTAGTCACGGCTGGCTGAGCCAACAACAAAAAGAGGGGTGGACATTCGGCGGGGCTCCTTGGTGCGAGGGTGTGTCCAGCGTACGGGGCGGGCGAGCCGCCGCCCTTCGGTCAGCTTGCCCAGCCCTGCCGTTCGGATTGCACCGTTTCGCCCGTGCGCACGGCCTCGGCCATCAGCAGGGCGAGGTAGTGGTCCTGGGCCGCCTCGGCAACGCTGTAGAACGAGGGTCCTCCCTGCACGTAGGCGCTCATCCGCACGAGGCATTCCGCGATGGCGAGTTCGTCATCGCTGAGGCGCGCGGGAATGAAGTCGTTGTTGTACTCCCACGCGCCCGCGGTGGTGATGCCGCGCAAAAACTTTCCTTCGAGGTTGCCACCCTCGCCCGCGTCGACCCGGCGGATGTCAGAGAACATGGGGGTGCGGAAGTCGAGCAGCGAACGCACCTCCGTATCGGAAATCTCGCCGCGATCGCCACGAATCACGATCCGGTTTTTGCGAATCCACGAGAAATACTGCTCGTCGGCGAAGTCATACACACCGAGCCGGTCACCGAAGTCGAGCCGCGCGGAGACCTCGTGGGCAGTCACGGTGCGTTCTTCGGTCGGCTGGCCGTCACGGTCGGGGCCAACGGCGAGGGGTGAGTCGAAGCTGCTGGCGGTGATGCGCGCGTCCTCGAATCCGATGTTGAGTGCCCGGCGGATCAGGCTGATGCCGTGGTAATCGTGGCACTGGGCAACCAGCGCGTAGCTGATCGTGCCGAGTCGTCCCGAGGACGCGATCGCCAGTTGCGCGCGCAGCAGTGGCGAGAGGTGGTATTGCTCCGCCACCTGCACCAGGGCCCCGTCTTCGGTGAGCCGATGCACTCGCAGCAGGGACTCCACGTCGGCAGCCGGAGGAGTCTCTGTCAGCGCGGGCAGGCCGAGCTGCGCCAGGTGCTCGATGACGTCTGGTGCGACGGCACGCGGCACGGAGACCACCACAAATTCGGGAGCGGTCGCTGCCGCCAGGGAGGCGACGTCACGAAAGGTGGGGATTCCCCATTCCGCTTCGATGCCGCGTCCGACCTCGGCATCGCGAGTGACGAGCCCGGCGATGGAGAAGCGCTCAGGAAGCTCGCGGGCGATCCGGAGGAAGAACTCGCTGCGCCAACCCCGGCCCACGATCGCGAAAACGATTCTCTGTGGTGTGCCACCCTGCGGGTTCGTGGTCATCGCGGTAACTCCAGTGTTGTCAGCGGTCAAGTCATTTCAGTGCTCAAGTGGTGCGACCTTCAGGCTAGACCGTGGGCGCAAGGGGATGCGGCGCAGCGGGCCGCGCCTCTACGGTGAGAGCAGCCGGAGGGCCATCGGGCCGTCGAGCCATCGCGAGCGAAGGAGCAGCTATGAACGACATCACCCTTGACCAGGCCTGGCAGGTTATCGACGCCGCCAATGAAGCGGCGACCACCCAGGGCACCGCGATGAATATTGCTGTGGTGGATGTCGGGGGCAACCTGAAAGCATTCCTCCGGATGGACGGCGCCTGGCTCGGCAGCATCGACATCTCCATCAAGAAGGCGTGGACTGCACGAGCCTTCGACCTGCCAACCGCCGAGCTCGCGAAGAACAGCCAGTCGGGCGGGCAGTTCTTCGGGATCCACGCCTCCAACCAGGGGCGGGTGATGATCTTCGCCGGCGGAATTCCGCTGAAGAAGGGCGACGCCGTCGTTGGCGCGGTGGGCGTGAGCGGCGGGATGGGCGAGCAGGACCAGGCGGTCGCGGAAGCGGGCGCCGCGGCCTTCAGGTAGCCGCCGGCGTCGCGCCGCTACTCCGTCATCGCGGCGGCGTTGAGCAGCCCGATCGCGACGGAGATCGCCGCCAGGAAGATGCCCGACGCGGTCTTTCCCTCGTCGACGTGCGACGACAGCTGCGGCAGGATCAGCCGCGTGATGCCGTAGGCGACGAGCTGTGCGACCAGTGCGACGCCGCCCCACAGGAGCATCTCCGGGATGCTCTCGCTCTGCGCCACCGACTTCGCCAGCGGGATGGTGTAGCCGATGATCGCCCCGCCCAGCGAGATGGCGGCCGCGGTGTTGCCCTGACGGATGAGCCGGAACTCGTGGTGCGGCGTGACGGTCACGTAGATCGCCACGAACACGGCGACGGCGGCGCACGCGAGCCAGAAGTACACGAGGTGCGCCCCGATTCCCGAGAGGGAGTAGGTCAGCAGGCCGGTATTCATTTCGTCCTCGGTAAGAGTCCACTCCCAGTGATGGGCAAAGCTAGCGGCGGCGCTGTCGATTACCACATCGCATTTCCGGCGGCGGCGCCGTCATGTATCGTTAGGCGATGAGCCTTGATCCCCGGACCGCAGCGCGATGAAGCCCCTCGAGCGGCTGGGCGAGGCGCGGACGCCGAACGGAACGCTGATCGCGCTGTACCGGCACGACGGCGCCTACCTCATTCGCGCCGATGGCGTGGAGCTCATGTCCACCCGCCGGCACCTCTCCGAGGACCAGCTCGCGGAGGTCGCCTGCGCGCCGCTCCGGGACGCGCCACAGGCACGCGTGCTGATCGGCGGGCTCGGGCTCGGGTTCACGCTCCGCGCCGCGCTGCGGGAGCTCCGCGACGACGCCGAGGTGGTGGTGGCGGAGCTGGTGCCCGAGGTCATCGAGTGGAACGCCGACCCGCGGTACGGCATCTCGGTGGCGGCGATGGGCGACCCGCGCGTCCGCGTCGCGCTGGACGACGTGACGAACGTGCTCCGCGCGAGCCCGGCCGCGTTCGACGCGATCATGCTCGACACCGACAACGGGCCCGACGGGATGCTCATGTCCGAGAACGCGCGGCTCTATGCGATGCACGGCATCCGGACCACCGTCGCCGCGCTGCGCCCCGGCGGATCCATCGTGTACTGGTCCGTGGGCGACGACCCGAAGTTCGCGAGCGCGCTGCGCGGCGCGGGGCTCACGGTGACCATGCGTCGCGTGCGCGCGCACGACACCACGGGCCCCATGCATACCCTCTACGTGGCGACCCCGCCTGGATGACGCGCCTTCGAGCCTGGCTGCGCCTGTGGTTCACCTTCGACGTCGCGGTCGGCCGACGCGCGTATCTCGCCAGCGGCGGTCGGGCGCGAGATCGCTGAAGGGCAGTCCAACTGCGGAGGACGCGGAGGACGTCGGGACCGCTGCCCGGGCCGGCCACGCGAGGCGTCGTTTCGAACCGAATGCAGCGAGTTGAAACCAGAACTGCCGGATCCCTTCACGGCGCGCTGGCAGATGACGCCGCACCGGAACTGATCCGGCAGTTTTCGGTGCACTCGCTGCATTCGGTCCGAACCGGCCCGTCTGGATGCGTCCCGCGTCCACATGGCGTCGCCCTGGCACAAGAACGACTACCCGAAGCTGGTGAACGAGGACGCGGTGACGGCCGCCATGCACCCCCTCGCCTTCCCGCCCGGGGACTACTCCTTCCCGCGCCCGGCCAGCATGGCGGACATGAAGTCACCGGCATTCATGGAGCGCCTGAACCGCGGCCCGAACGTCATCATGACGGTGCTGCCGAATGGCTACCGCCCCATGGGACCGATCTTCGTGCAGTGGTTCGTCTACCTCCTGTTCGTCAGCGCGCTCGCTGCCCACGTCGCCGCGCGCGGTCTCCCCGCCAACGCGCCCGGGGCGTACGTCTTCCACGAGACCGCCCTCGTCACCTTCGGCGCCTACGCCCTCGGCCTCTGGCAGCTCTCGATCTGGTACGGCCGCTCGTGGTCCATCACCCTCAAGTCGACGGTCGACGCCGCGATCTACGCCGTGATCACCGGGCTCGTCTTCCAGCTCATGTGGCCCCGGTAGGGAGGCGCCGCCGCCCGCCGCGACAGGCTCGCGCCACGCGAAAAACCGCTCGTTACAAATGCAACCCTCCGTAGCGCTCCGGGTATCAGTCTGCGGAGGTGAATCATGCACACGTTCGCACGTTGGGCCCGCCAGAGTGGGCTCGCCCTGATGCTCACGCTCGCGACCGCCGGCACTGCCGCCGCAGTACAGCCATCCATACCGACCGGGCCGACCGGGGCTTCCAGCCCTGACGTCGCCCTCACCGTCACCGAACAGGACGTCGCGGCATCGAACGCGAAGATCAGCCAGGCGTTCGGCGCCCTCGCCCAGATGTGGACCGAGGACTTCAACGCGCTCGGCGCGAGCTTCACCGTGCCGAGCCTCGCCCGCTACCGCGGAGCCGTGCGTACGTCGTGCGGCGTCATGCCCGCCAACAACGCGCTCTACTGCCCCACCCGCAATGCGATCTACTTCGACGAGGTGTTCGTCGCGCGGCAGGCCAAGAACGCGGCACGCGAGCTCGGAACCGATGGCGACATGGTCGCCGTCGGCATCATTGCCCACGAGGTGGGCCACGCGGTCGCCGCGCAGCTCGGCGAGGATTCCCGCGTGCCGTACGAGAACGAAGCCACGGCCGACTGCCTGTCGGGTGTCTTCGCACAGTACGCCGGCAAGAAGGGACAGCTCGAGAAAGGTGACCTGGAAGAGGCCTTCTTCGGCATGGCCGCGGCGGGCGACCCCACACCACAGCCCACCGGCAACCCACGCTACGACGCGCGCGTCATCCGCATGGTGTCACTGATGGGCCACGGCACGCGCGAGCAGCGCATGTCGAACTTCAAGGCAGGCTACGACGGCGGCGCCGGCGCATGCCTGGAGAGTTTTCGGTAGGAGGGTAGGACGGTAGGACCGAAAACGTTTGTCGGTTGTCGGTTGTCGGTTTACGGCGTGCCTCGGTCAGCTACTGCGTCCCGAGGCACGCCATAAACCGACAAACCGTAAACCGACAAACCGTCAGCCCGTCACACCGTCGCTTCGGGCCGCCTCGTGCCCGCCGCCGCGGCGTCTTCCTCGCGGCGCGACGGGAGGCTGAACAGGAACACGCTCCCGCCCGTCGCGGGGAACTCCGCCCAGGCGCGGCCGCCGAGCGACGTCACCGTCTCCTGCACGATGCTCAGGCCCAGCCCCGTGCCCTCCACGCCGGTGACGGTCGTGCCGTGCGCGCGGAAGAACTGCTCGAACAGCCGCGGCCGCGCATCCTCGGGCACGCCGAGCCCGTTGTCCTCGACGCGGACGATCAGCTCGCCCGGACGCTCGACCGTGGTGACGAGCAGCTCGGCCGACACCTTCACCCAGCGATCCGGCTTCGACTTGTCGGTGTACTTGATCGCGTTCGACACGAAGTTGGTGAGAGCCAGCTCCACCGCGGCGGCGTCCACCTCCACGGCCGGCAGCGCGTCGTCGATCGTCACCCGCACGTTGCCGAGCTTCGCCGCGTCGCGCAGCTGGCGCACGACTTCCTGCGCCGCCTGCGGCAGGAGCACGTTGCGCTGCTGGCGCGACTCGCCCTCCAGCCGCGAGAGCGCGGTGAGGTTCTCGAGCACGCGCTGAAGCCCCTCGCCATTCTGCGAGATGATGCGCTGGAACTGCGCGGTCTGCGCCGGCTCCAGCCACGGCTCGGCGAGCAGCGTGGACGCGCCGCGAATGGCGCCGACGCGGTTCTTCAGCTCGTGCGACACCATGCGGTTGAACCGCCGGAGCCGCTCCTCGCGCAGCCGGACCTGCTCGGCGCTGATGCGCAGGAAGTGCATCATCGTCGATTGCCGGATCCGCTCCGTGGACTCGGCCACCCGCTGCCAGCAGAGCGCCACGGCCCGTGGCTCCACGACGGCCGGGTCGATCCGGTCGAGCGCCTCGCGCAGGAAGGTGTAGAGGATCCCCGCGAGGATCTCGTGCTCCTTCAGGATCTGGTAGGCGTCGAACCCCTGCGCGTGGCGCAGCGCGCCGAGCTCCATCGCCTTGCCCTCCACGGTGATCGCCTCGTCCCCGGCCCGGTCGGCGTGCTCCAGATAGTCGGCGATCCCGTCCACGAGCAGCGGCACGTGGTTGAGCAGCTCCTCGGTGGGAAAGACGCTCGACGGCTCGATGGTGACCCGCGCGACGATGCGGTCGAGCCAGCGGCGCACGACTTCCGTTCTGGCGCCGCGCAGCTCGGCCGCGAGCAGTCGCGCGAGGGGCGGATGGACATCTGAAGCGTTCATGCCTGGACGACCGGGGAAAGGGGCGGTGGAGACAATGCAGGATCGCGACCAGACCCGACTGCCTATCGCGCCGGTCGGCTGGTGCTGTTCAACCACGGATTCCATCGTATTGGCGTAGCGGCCCTCGGCGAGCCGGGCCGAACGTCAACAGACTGGGACTGCTCACGCATCCAACGGATTGAAGCGAGGTGACGCAGCCCGACGAAATGGCCCGCCACGCCCTCGTGCGACGAGCGGGCACCGCTCCTTTACGCGTCGAGATGGTACGAGGGCCGGCCCTCGCGACTGATGGATGCTGCGGGGCTGGGATCTCGGCCCGCACCCTCCACACTCACGGTGGCCGGCTCTCATGCGATATCCGGTGAGTAAAGGATGGATGCTCCGTGGTCGCGATGCCTGGCGGGCCATTTCGTCAGGCTGGGTCACCTCGGATGAATCCGTTGGATGCGTGAGCAGTACCCATGCTCTTGACCTTCAGTTCCGGTCGCCGAGGGCCCGTACGCCACGCCGATGGAATCCGTAGTGGAAAGGGCCAGGCGACCGGCGCGATGAGCCCGGCCAACACTCTGGCGCACGACGTTGTACTGCGCGAATATCTCCTTCGGCGAAGCAGGTATCCACGGCCCAGGCGGCCCAGTTCGGAGTCACCGTGCGCAGCGCATCCCGCTTCACCGTCGTTGCCCTTGCCGTCGCCACCGCCGTTGCCGCGATGCCGGCGCGGGCGCTGGCCCAGATGCCCGAGCGGTTCGAGAACCTGCAGGTCCTCCCGAAGGACATCCCGCGCGACACCCTGCTCCGCATCATGCGCGGCTTCACGACGGCGCTCGGCGTTCGCTGCGAGTTCTGCCACGTGCCGCGTGAGGGCGCCGCGCCCGGACCCAACGGGCAGCCGCAGATGAACTTCGCCGCCGACGACAAGCCGGAGAAGAAGAACGCGCGCGTCATGATGCGCATGGTGGAGAACATCAACGGAGAGCAGCTGCCGAAGCTCGTCGACCGCGCCGGCCCGCCCGTCAACGTCACGTGCATCACCTGCCACCGCGGGCTCGCGCGCCCCATGACGCTCGACATGGTGCTCTCCCGCACCATCGAGACAGCCGGCGTGGACTCGGCGATTCGCCAGTACCGCGGGCTGCGCACGACGAGCGCGATGTCGGGCCGCTACGACTTCAGCGAGGCCACCGTGAACGACCTCGCACAGCGCCTGGCGTCGCAGGGAAAGACCGCCGAGGCGCTGGCACTGCTGGCGGCGAACGAGGAGTTCTATCCGGGCTCCGGGCAGATCGACTTCGCGATGGGCGAGATCCACCGGCAGCGTGGTGAGCGGGACCAGGCGATCGTCTCGTACCGCGCCGCGCTCGTGAAGCAGCCGCAGAACCGCCAGGCTCGCGCACGCCTCACGGAGCTCGGCGTCACCCCGTAGCTCTTCCCTGCAAGAGCTTCAACGCCCTGCAAGAGCTTCAACGCCCTGCAACTGCTTCAACGCAGAGGGCGCGGAGAAGAAAAGAGAGGACGCAGAGGAGAGCGACATCTGGAAGCAGTCCTCCGTGCCCTCTGTGTCCTCTGTGGTAAAACGCTCTTCCAAGGGCATTTCCACAGAGGACACAGAGGGCACGGAGGGGAATGCACGAGCGGCAGTTCCTCTGCGCCCTCGCCGTTCCCCTCTCTGCGCCCTCTGCGTTGAAGCAGTTACACCACGTCCGCGTTGAAGCAGTCACACCGCGTCAGGCTCGGGCTTCGCCAGCGCGCCGTACAGCAGCACCGACGCGGCGGCCACACCGGTGCCGGCGGCCCAGCCACCGAGGATGTCGCTCAGCCAGTGGCGGTCGCGGTAGACGCGGGTGACGCCGACGAGCAGCGGCCACACGAGCAGGGCGGCGAGCGTCTCGCCACTCGCGAGCCCTTCGCTCGCGAGCACGAAGGCGATCGCGAGCGCCTCGGCGGTCACGCCGGTGGTGTGGCCGCTCGGGAAGCTCGGCTCCGTGACCTCGCCGTGCGGCGCGTCGGAGGCGTCGGGCGGATTGCGCTGGTGCAGGAAGGTCGTGAAGCTCTGGCCGGCGACCGCGGCGATCACCGGCGCCACGCCGATGGCGACGGCGGCGCGGGGCCGGCCCGTCCGGTGGAGGTGCCACACCAGCGCACCCGTCGCCGTCACCACCAGGATGGGGAGGCTGAGCAGGGTCACCGGCTTCACGGCGACGTCGAGCGCCGCGGATCGGTGCTCCTGCAGCCGGTCGCGCAGCGCCTGGTCCACCGGTTCGGCCTCCTTGCTCGCCACCCGCCGCGCGATCCGGCTGAACACGCCGACGGCGACGACGAGCACGACGGCGGCGCCTGCGAGCGTCGCCCCCGAGACCGGGCGGGCGGGCGCCGGGCGTCGCGCGCCGGGGGTGGCGTCAGTCGTCATGCGAGTCCGCCCGGATGGCTTCGTACCAGAGCGCGGCACCGGCGGCGACCGCGGCGCCGAGTGCCCAGCCGCCGATCACGTCGGTGGTCCAGTGGTCGTCGGCGTAGGTGCGGCTGACGCCGGTGGCGATGGCGACCGCCGCCGCGAACGGCATCGCGATCTCCGCGGGGGCGAGCCGCTCCCGCACCAGGAGGTAGGCACCGGTCAGGGCGGTCGCGGTCGCGCGGGTGGCATGTCCGCTCGGGAAGCTGTGGCGCGCCTTCACGGGCCCGGCGGCCCGTTCGGGCCGAGGCCGGCGCACGACGCGCTTGAGCAGGGCGGACGCCCCGGCCGCCACAGCGGCCGATGCGAATACAGGGGCTGCGTGCTTGATGTCGTTATTATACGCTATTGCTGTCGCGAAAACTGCTGCTGCGGAGCCATAACCGGCGACCGTGCCAGCGCGGCCGGCGACGTCGAGCGACGCGCGGATGCGCGGGTGGCGTTTCCTCGCGAGCGTTGCCCGGACCCTGGCATCGATGGGCCAGTGCTCGTCGGCGCCCAGTCCGGCGATGATGCCCGAGACGAGCGCAACGCCCCCCGCAATGGAGGCGGCCAGGCCAAGCTGATGTCGAAGCGAGGGGGCGAAGGGGTCTGCCATGGTGCTGCGCAGTGCAGGAACCGTCCCATGGCTCGCGCTGGACGGCTGGGCTTGGCTCGTACGCGAACCGCAGCGAATGGGTAGCGAATGGTCGCGATGGCTGGTGCCTCACCCTCGCTGAGCGGAGCCCGCGACGAACTGGCGTCTCAATGATTGATGGTGCGGGGGCCACCATCCCGCCCCGCGGCATAAAACGTCATGAGGGCGGCTTCCCGGAAACACGCTCCGTTTGGCGCGGACAGTCTGCGAGCGCGTGATCGCGAGGATCGCTGCTCATCGCGGTGATTCGCGTACGAGCAAAGCCCAGCCGTGCGCCGCAACCGCTCCCACCATTCCAGCGCGCCACCCCCCGCGCCCGTATGATCCGGTAGAATCTCGGCAACACCCCCTCGAGCCACGACATGCGCAAACTCGCCCTCCTCGTCCTTCCCCTGCTCCTCGGTGCCGTCCGGGCACGGGCGCAGACCAGTGATCCCGTGCTCAACCGCATCTGGGCCATCGGGATGGACAGCACGCACACCCCGGAGCTCGCCCAGCAGCTCCTCGATTCCATCGGACCGCGCCTCGCGGGTTCGCCGGGCCAGCGGCGCGCGCAGGACTGGCTCATCAGCACGTACGCGGGCTGGGGCATCGGCGCGAAGAACGAGCGCTACGGCACCTGGCGCGGCTGGCGGCGCGGCGCGTCGCACATCGACCTGGTGACGCCGCGCGTCCGCACGCTCGAGGCCACGATGGTCGGCTACAGCCCCGGCACCGGCGGCCGCGACGTCACCGCCGGCACCATCGTGCTGCCGCGCTTCGCCGACAGTGCGGCGTTCGTGCGCTGGCTGCCGCAGGCGCGCGGCAAGCTCGTGCTGGTGAGCGCGCCGCAGCCCACCTGCCGGCCCACCGAGGACTGGACCCAGTTCGCCACGCCGGCCTCGCGGGCGCGGATGGACACGCTGCGCACCGCCATCAATCGCGAGTGGGCCGGCCCCGACGTGCGCGGCACCGGCTACAGCCTCGCGCTCGCGGGTGGCTCGCTCGGCCTTCGCCTTGACCAGGCCGGCGTCGCCGGCGTCGTCACTTCGCGGCCCACCAACGCACTGGGCACCCGGTCGGTGTTCGAGACCTACAACACGAAGTCGCCGACCATCTCCGTGAGCTGCGAGGACTACAGCCTGCTCTTCCGCCTCACGGAACACGGGTCCAATCCGACGATCCGGATGAACCTCGACGCCGAGCTGCTCGGCGAGCAGCCGATGTTCAACACCATCGCGACCGTGCGCGGCTCCGAGAAGCCCGACGAGTACGTGATGCTCTCGGCGCACTTCGATTCGTGGGACGCCGCCAGCGGCGCGACGGACAACGGCACGGGCACCATCACGATGCTCGAGGCCATGCGCATCCTGCGGCAGGTGTACCCGCACCCCAAGCGCTCCATCGTCGTGGGGCACTGGACCGGCGAGGAGAATGGCCTCGTCGGCTCGCACGCCTTCCGGGAAGACCACCCCGAGATCGTGAAGGGGCTGCACGCGCTGTTCAACCAGGACAACGGCACCGGCCGCATCGTGAACATGAGCGCCGGCGGCCTCGTGAACGCCGACGTGCACCTCCGCGCGTATCTCGACCGGCTCCCCGCCGAGCTCAGGTCGCAGATCAATTACTCCGGCGTCGGCACGCCGGCCGGTGGCGGCAGCGACAACGCCTCGTTCGCCTGCGCGGGACTGCCGGGCTTCTCGCTCGGCTCGCTGTCGTGGAACTACGGCACCGAGACCTGGCACACGGAGCGCGACACGTACGACAAGATCGTGTTCGACGACCTGAAGGCGAACGCGACGCTCACGGCGATGCTCGTCTATCTCGCGAGCGAGGATCCGACGATGATCACGCGCGAGCGTGCGGATCTCGCGAAGGTGATGGAGGAGCAGCGCGCGCGCGCGATCGCCGCGAGTGCGGGTGCGCCGCAGCGGCTGCCGCAGGGGCCGGCCACGTGGCCGGAGTGCGGCGTCGCGCCGCGGACGACGAGCCCGCGGCTGCGGTAGGGCGGCTCATGCAGCCGTCGGTGCTCGAAGCTTAATCTTTTCTCATGCGGATGAACGGGGCGGCGCAGCGATGCGCCGCCCCGTTCGTGTTCTCACCCTGGAAGGCCGCGCGGACTTCACCGCGAACCTCGACGTGGCCGGATCCGCTGCTACCTTGGCTGACAGGCCGACGGCCTGACGGCCACGTCTTGCCCACACCACGACGGAGGATGAGCATGTTCGGACAACCCGGTGCCGGAATGATGTATGGCGGGATGATGATCTGGCTCGTCTGGCTGCTGCTCACCATCGTTGCGTTCGTGGCCTTCCTGCGCGGCATGAACGCCCTGACGCAGATCGCGAAGCGGATGGAGAACATCGAGCGCATCCTGGAAGCCCGGCACCCGAACGCCTGATCGGGCCGGCCGCCATGATGCAGATGCCGACGCGTCCCCTCTACGCGATCCTCGCCGCACTGCTGCTCGCGACCGCATGTCACGCGACCGTCTCGCGGGCCCGTGACGAGCCTGCGGCCGCCGCCGAGATCCGCGCCCTGCGCGCCCGCTCCAACGCCGCGATCGCCGCGCATGACGCGCGCGGCGTGGCCGCGATGATGGTGGACGACATCGTCATCACCGGCGGCAACGGCGGCCCGCTGATGCAGGGCCGCGAGCGCTCCGAAGCCTCGTTCGCGAGGCAGTTCGCAGACACCACCTTCCTCGGCTACGTCCGGACCCCGCTGCGCGTCGAGATCGGTTCAGCTGCTCCCGTGGCCGCCGAATCCGGGGAGTGGGCGGGGCGGTGGCGCGCGGCGGACGGAACGCGTGAGCTGCATGGTACCTACCTCGCGATGTGGCGGCGCGACGACGGCGCGTGGCGGCTGCGCTCGGAGCTCTACGTGACGCTCGCGTGCAGTGGCAGCGCGACGTGTCCGCACACACCATGACGTCCCCTCCGCTGGGGGTCGTGACGACGCCTGTCCGGGCGAGGTAGAGCGAGTACCACCTTCCCGGAGCTTGCTCATGCAATGGAACCGGTCGGTCGTCACACGGCGCCGCGGCTTCGGGCTGGCCCTGCTCGCGGGCGCGGCGGCGAACGCCTGCGGCGACCCCACGGGCGCGCAGTCCGAATACGCGGCCGCGCGAGCGCGGTGGCGTAATACCGCGCCCTCGGCGTACGAGGTGACAGTCGGGATGAGCTGCTTCTGCCTTTCATCGAACGGCGCCACGATCCTCGTGCGCGACCGCGCGATCGTGAGCGGCCGCGATCCCGTCACCGGCGTGGCGCTCGCCCGGGCCGACGCCGACCGCTACCCGACGGTCGAGAGGCTGTTCGCGGACATCGCCGCGGCGCTCGGCAACTCCGAGTCGCGGGTCGACGCCGAGTACGACGTGACGTATGGTTTCCCGAGGCGGGCCTACATCGACCATCGGGTGCATTGGACGGACGACGAGGTCGGCTACTTCCTGAGTGGCTTCCATCCACGGTAGCGCCCGTGAGCGTTCCCTCATGACCCGACCCGGCACGCCGCGTATTGCGGCCCTCTACGACATCCACGGCAACGCACCGGCTCTCGAGGCCGCGCTCCACGCGGCGCAGTCGTCCCGCGCCGACGTCGTCGTGCTCGGGGGCGATCTCGTGCTCGGCCCACTGCCGCGCGAGACCATCGATCGGTTGCAGGCGTTGGCGCCGCGCGCCCGCGCCATCCGCGGCAACTGCGACCGCCTCGTGGTGGATGCGTACGACGGCCGCAGCATCGAGCACCTGCCGGCGGCGGTCCGCGACACGATCGCCTGGACCGCGGCGCAGCTGACCCGCGCGGACCGTGATTTTCTTGCGGACCTGCCCACGACCCTCGCCCTGGAGTGCGGCGCGCTGGGCGAGGTGCTCTTCTGCCACGCCACCCCGCGCAGCGACGAGGAGCTCTTCACCGCGCGCACGCCCGACGATCTCGTGCGGCCGATGTTCGCCGGTGTCATCCAGTCGACCGTCGTCTGCGGACACACACACCTGCCACTCGACCGGCGTCTCGACGGATGGCGCATCATCAACGCCGGAAGTGTCGGGATGGCGGTCGGTGCCCTGGGCGCGCAGTGGCTGCTCCTCGCGGACGACGTCACGCCGATGGTGACGCCCTACGATCGGCGTGACGCCGCCCGGCGCATCGAGGCGAGCGGCTATCCGGGTGCCGGCGCGTTCGTCGAACGGCACGTCCACTCGTCCTCCACGCCGGAGGCGGTGCTCGCCCTGCTTGACCCGTCGCGTGGCTCGGCGGGCTGAGACGCGCGCATCCGCGCATTGACCGGCGCGGCAACGATTCCCGAGGACGCAGCATGACGACCGACATGACCCCGACCCTGTGCCCGCGCTGCCGCAGCCCCCGCGTCGTCCTTGGCGAGGTCACGCGCGGCCGCAGCCTCGGCGCCTCCGAGTCCTTCGGCTTTCGCGCGTACGCCGCGCGACTCTCCGCGCTGCGAAAGGGCGTCCCGGTCACACCGGGCATGTGCGCCTGCTCCCAGTGCGGGCTGGTGTGGGGCGAGCTCGCCCCCACCCGTCTCCTCGACCAGCTGCGGCAGTTCGCGACGCCGGAGGTGAAGGACTGGCTCGACCATGCGCCGCCGGTGGCGATCTAGGCAGCCAATCGGGCTTCGTCGCGCCTGAACGTTCGCACCGGGTTTCCCGAGTGCACCGAGAACCGCCGAGTTCCTCCTTTGTTGATGCGGCACCTCTCGATGCACTCGGCAGATTCGGTTTGAGCCGCTCGGCCCGGATCTCGGCCCACCCGTGTGCTGATAGCTCAACCTTTTGGCGACCGCGCGTGTCGAACCGTCGCTGATCGTCGTCTGCCCACGCACGCCCGCACCCACCCACCGTCCGTCATGCGCCTCTCGTTCGCGCTTGCGCTGAGCGTCGTGCTGCTCCCGGTCCGGGGCAGCGCCCAGCAGCCTGCGCCCGCCGTCGCCCGTCCGTCAGCCGCGCCTCCGCGCTCCATGCGCGCCTCGCGCCGGGCCACGCCCGTGGTCATCGACGGCCGGCTCGACGACGCCGCCTGGGCCGGAGCGGCGCCGAGCGGGGGATTCGTGCAGGCGTTTCCGAAGCCCGGCGTCGCCGCACCCGATGCCACCGAGATCCGCGTGCTCTATGACGACGACGCGCTGTACGTCGGCATCCGGATGTTCGACGCACACCCCGACTCCATCGCGTCGGGCCTCGCGCGGCGCGACGCCACGGCGGCCACCGGGATCTATTCTGACTGGGTGCACCTCGTGATCGACTCGTATCACGACCGGCGCACCGCATTCCGCTTCTCCACCACGCCCCGCGGCGTGCAGAAGGACGTCTACACGTACAACGACGGCAGCGAGGACCTCAACTGGGATGCCGTGTGGGAAGTCGGCACTCGTGTGGACTCGCTTGGCTGGGTGGCCGAGTATCGCATCCCGCTCAGCCAGCTGCGCTTCGGCGGCGATTCCGCCGCGGGCGGGCGCGTGTGGGGATTCCAGGTGCAGCGCGACATCGCGCGCCGCAACGAGCGCGACACGTGGGCGCCCTGGACCCAGCAGGACGGCGCCTTCGTCTCCCGCTTCGGCGACCTCACGGGGCTCCAGGGAATCCGCGTCCCCGAGCGGCTGGAGATCACGCCCTACGTGAGCACCACGCTCACGCGCGCGCCGGGCAATCCGGCCAACCCGTTCTACGAGCGGTCGCGCAACCGCCCCTCCCTCGGCGGCGACCTCAAGTACGGCCTGCCGCTCGGCCTCACGCTCAGCGCGACGCTCAACCCGGATTTCGGCCAGGTGGAGGTGGACCCCGCCGTGGTGAACCTCTCCGCCTTCGAGACCTCGTTCCCCGAGAAGCGTCCCTTCTTCCTCGAGGGGAGCGACGTGTTCAGCTTCGGCCAGGTGGTCCGGCAGAACGACTACGGCAGCCACACGTACCTGTACTCGCGCCGCATCGGGCGGCAGCCGCAGCTCGGCCTCCCCGCCGGCACGCTGTACGCCGACGTCCCGAACCAGACGACCATCGCCGGCGCCGCCAAGGTGACCGGCAAGACCGGCCCATGGACCCTTGGCCTGCTGGACGCCGTCACCACCGAGCAGCGCGCGCGCGTGCTCACCAGCGGGGGCGCGCAGTACGACCGTCCCGTGGAGCCGCGCACCAACTACTTCGCCGGACGCGTGAAGCGCGATTTCCGTGGGGGCGCCACGACGGTCGGCGCGATGCTCGAGCGTACGAGCCGCTCGATGGGCGATACCGTGTTCGCGCCCCTGCTCCGGTCCGACGCGACCTTCGGCGGCATCGACTTCGAGCACGACATGGCGAAGCGCACCTGGATCGCGAGCGGGTTCCTCGCGGGCAGCAACGTCGCCGGCAGCCCGCAGGCCATCGCGCTCACGCAGCGCACGAGCAACCACTACTTCCAGCGCCCCGACGCCGCGGAGCTCGGCCTCTCGTACGACACCACCCGCACCTCGCTCTCGGGCTACATCGGCGAGGTCGCGCTGGCGAAGCAGGGCCCCAACTTCGGCTCAATCGCCGTGAAGGCCAGCAGCCCGGGGCTCGAGATCAACGATCTCGGCTTCCAGAGCCGCACGGGCTACCGCGCGATCTCCACGCTCGTGGGTCACCAGAACTACACCGCGGGAGCGCACCTCCGCAGCTGGAGCGCGTACGTCTACCAGAACGACGCCTTCAACTATGGGGGTCGAGGGATCTTCCACGGGTACGCGGCGAGCGGCAGCGCGAACTTCCTGAACCTCTGGGGGGTCAACGGCGGCTTCACCTACTCGCCCGCGTACTTGGACGACCAGATCCTCCGGGGCGGGCCCGAGGGACGCCAGCCGGCGAGCTGGCAGGGCAGTGCGGGCGTCTTCAGCGACTCGCGGCGTCCGGTGGTGCTCGGCCTCAATGGCACCTGGGCGGACGACGTGCTCGGCGGGTTCCTCCGGCAGGGCAGCGTCTCGGTGGACGCGCGGCCGAGCTCCACCGTGCACCTCAGCTTCGGCCCGCGGTGGAGCCGCCTGCACGACACCGAGCAGCTCGTGCGCACGGCGGTCGATCCGCTGGCGGCGAACACCTTCGGGCGCCGCTACGTGCTGGCGGGGCTCACGCAGACCACCCTGTCGCTCGACACGCGCATGGACGTCACGATCTCGCCGACGCTGAGCTTCGTGATGTATGCGCAGCCGTTCGTGTCGTCGGGACGCTACGACGACTTCAAGGAGCTGCTGACGCCGGGCACGTACGACTTTGCCCGCTACGGCAGGGACCGCGGCACCATCACGTACGACGCCGCCGGCGCGCGCTACGTGATCGACCCGGACGCGGCGGGCGCCGCGCCGTCGTTCGCCGTGGGCCAGCCGAACTTCAACGTGCGGTCGCTGCGCGGCAATGCCGTGATGCGCTGGGACTACCGCCCGGGGTCGTCGCTGTACTTCGTGTGGCAGCAGCAGCGAAGCGGCTTCGAGCCGATCGGCGAGTTCGACGGCCGCCGCGACGTTGGCGCGATCTTCCGCACGGTGCCGACGAACGTCTTCCTCGTGAAGGCGACGTACTGGGTGGGGAAGTAGGGCCATTGCACCAGCCCGCCCATCCGGACGTGCGTCTGCCCGGCCTCGCCGTCTCACGACTCGGGGAGCGCGATCTTCCCGCGCTCGCCGAGCTCTGTGCGGAATGCTCGGCCTTCTTCGAGATGGTGGCGGGCGATTGTGATCCGCGTCGCGAGGCCGAGGACATCCTCGCATCGCTGCCGCCGGAACGCACGAGCCGCGAGAAGCATCTCTTCGGCTTCTGGCGCGGAACGGAGCTGGTGGGGGCCATGGACCTCGGCGAGAGCTACCCGGGCCTTCACGCGTGGTACGTCGCGCTTTTCCTGCTGGCGCCGGCCATCCGGCAGCGGGGAGTGGGTGCCTCGCTGTGGGCGGCCACGGAGTCGTGGATCCGCATGCGGGGTGGAACCGGCGTCGGGTTGATCGTGCAGCGAGACAATCCGCGAGGGCGCGGCTTCTGGGAGACGCGGGGCTTCACGGTGACTGGCGAGACGGTGCAGCACGTTGGCGATCGCGTGAACCAGGTCTGGTCGATGTCCAGGGCGCTCGTGCCCTGACGATCCTGACGGGAGGACTCGAACCGAATTTCCCGAGTCCGCCGAGAAGAGCGGAGTGAGGTAGCTCGGACACTCGGCACCTTTGTTCGATTCGGCAGCTCCGGGTGGAGCCGCGCTGCGGAGAGTGTCCGGGCTGGACGAGTGTGGGCCCGACCGTCACCTTTGGCGTGCGGCAGCGTACGCATCGTCATGCCGCACGACTGCCGGCCTGCCCCTACCAGGAAGCTCGCCATGGATGTTCTCGCGAACGACGTCGCCATCGCCGCCATCTTCGCCCTCTCGGGCTGGATGCTCAAGATCTGGCTTGGCCACCGCGAGAAGATGAAGGGACTCTCGCTCACGCAGCAGGGTCTCGCCTCGTCCGACCAGCGGCTGGCGCGTGTGGAGCAGGCGATCGAATCCATCGCCATCGAGGTGGAGCGCATCAGCGAAGGCCAGCGCTTCATCACGAAGATCCTCAGCGATGGCGCACAGCCGCTGCTCGAGATGGTTCCATCCCCGTCCCGTCGCGCCGACGCGCCGCACTGATCCGGCGCATGCACGTCCTCCTCTTCGGCGCCACGGGGATGGTCGGCGATGGCGTGCTGCACGAATGCCTCGCCGATCCGCGCGTCGCGTCCGTGCTCGCGGTCGTGCGCTCCACGACCGGCATCTCGCACCCGAAGCTGCGCGAGCGGCGTCACACCGACTTCTTCGACTACGCCGCGCTCGCAGGCGACCTCGCGAGCGTCGATGCCTGCTTCTTCTGCCTCGGCGTGTCGTCCGCCGGCATGAAGGAGGCGGACTATCGTCGTCAGACCTTCGACCTGACCCTCGCGGCCGCCCGCGCCCTTGCTGCCGCGCGGCCCGGCGCCACCTTCTGCTACGTCTCGGGCGAGGGGACCGACAGCACGACGCTCGGCCGGCCGATGTGGGCGCGCGTGAAGGGAGAGACGGAAAATGCCCTGCTTCGGCTGCCGCTCGAAGCGTTCATGTTCCGGCCCGGCTTCATCCGCCCTCGGCCCGGCGCGCGTTCCAGGACGCCGCTCTACCGGGCGATCTACGCGGTGGCCGGCCCGCTCTACCCGCTGCTCCGCCGCCTCGCGCCCACCCATGTGACGACGGCGGAGAACCTCGGCCGCGCGATGATCGCCGTCGCCGTCTCGGGCTACCACACGCGGGTGCTCGAGAACGTGGACATCAATGCGCTCGGCACGGCCGACTGACCCGCGGCATCACCACTCGGGAAGGCTGATGAACACGGCACTCATCGGCGGGCTGGTCGGCCTCGCCTGGCCCACGGTCTCCGGCGATGAGTCATTCTGGTCACGGCACTCCAGCGACGTTCAAGGATGAAGCATCGCATGCACGTCTTCCCCAACCTCCGCGTCGACACGCTCCGTGAGCAGCACACCTCGAATCTCGAGTAGCGCCGGGATGCAGATCCGTCCCCTGAGCGCCGCCGATATCGACGCCCGCCTTCCCGAGCTCGTCGCGATGCTCGTGGAGCTGGTGGCCAGCGGCGCCTCCATCGGCTTTCATCCGCCCATGCCGACCGCCGACGCCGAGCGGTTCTGGCGCGGCGTGCGGGCGGGCGTGCAGGCCGGCGACCGCATCGTCCTCGCCGCGCTCGATGCGGACGACACGATGCTCGGCACGGGACAGCTCGCCCTCGAGTCGCGTGCCAATGGCCGCCATCGCGGCGAGGTGCAGAAGCTGATGGTGCTCCCCTCGGCGCGCCGACAGGGCGCCGGCCGCGCGCTCATGCTGGCGCTGCAGGCGGCCGCACAGCAGGCGGAACGCACGCTCCTCACCCTCGATACCCGCGAGGGCGACGTGTCGGCGCGGCTCTACGAGTCCCTCGGCTGGCAGCTCGTGGGGCCGGTGCCCGAGTACGTCGGCGAGGTGGACGGGACCTTCAGCGCGACGCTCATCTTCTATCTCAGGCTCCCCGGCGGCCGGGCCGGCTGACCGTGTCCGCACACCCGCCGCTGGCGCTCGCGCTGCTCGCCGACCGCGTCGCCATCTGTCGGCTGGCCCCTGACGCGCCGGTTCCGGCATGGGCGGGCGGAGCGGGTTCTTCGCGATCGTGCTGACGGCTTGAACCTTCAGCGTACGCGAATCCTGCGAATGTGGTCACTGCAATCTCCGCGACCCTGTACTGGTTTCACTTCTTCACTGGTAGGGATTCGTGGAGATCGCCCTTGAACATTCGCCGGGATTCGCGTGCGCACAAAGCACCGGCAAGATTCCGGGATTCGCGTACGCAGACGGACCGGCCCCGCGGCGGAATGGGATGACACCGGCCACCGAAGCCCGGCTGGTCCCGGCCGCGACGCAATCCAGCTTTGGCAGTCATGTAGAGAACCGGGTGGCGGCTCCGACTCCCCTGTACGAGCACCGGACAGACCAATCATTCGATCAGGAGACGGAGTCATGCGATACATGCTGATGATGAACGCCCCGCGCGGGACTGGCGTGTACGGGGTCCAGAACTGGGCGCCCGAGGACTTCAAGGCGCACATCGCCTTCATGCACCAGTTCAACCGCGGGCTCACCGCGGCGGGCGAGCTGGTGGATGCGCAGGGTCTCGCCCAGCCGGCCGCCGCGCGGCTCGTCCGTGCGGGCGCGAACGGGGAGCCGGTCACCGACGGGCCGTTCGCCGAGACGAAGGAGTTCCTCGTGGGCTTCTGGATCATCGACGTGGACAGCGAGCAGCGCGCCTTCGAGGTGGCCGCCGGGGCGTCGGTGGCGCCGGGCCCCAAGGGCAAGCCGCTCAACTTGAGCATCGAGGTGCGGCAGATCCTGAGCGCGCCTTCCATCGACGCGTGACCCCCGAGTCCCTTGCCCTGCACCTGCTGCGCGAGCTGGCGCCGCAGGTGCTCGGCGCCCTCGCGCGCCGGCATGGCGACTTCGCCGAGGCCGAGGATGCGGTGCAGGAGGCGGTCATCGCCGCCGCGGCGCAGTGGCCCGTGGCCGGCGTGCCGGACAATCCGCGCGGATGGCTCTTCACCGTGGCGATGCGCCGGCTGCAGGATGCCGTGCGCAGCGAGCAGGCGCGGCGGCGGCGCGAGAAGGCGGTGGCGTTCGACTTCTACGATGGCGGCGCCGTGCTCCAGGCGGAGGCGCACGACGACGATTCGCTCGCCCTGCTCTTCATGTGCTGCCACCCCTCGCTCAGCACGGCGTCGGCCATCGCGCTCACCCTGCGCGCGGTCGGCGGCCTCACGACCGCGGAGATCGCGCGCGCCTTCCTGGTGCCCGAGGCGACGATGGCGCAGCGCATCAGCCGCGCGAAGCAGGGGATCCGCGACTCGGGCATCCCCTTCACCATGCCCTCGGACCGCGAGCGCGACGCGCGGCTCGGCGGCGTGCTGCACGTGCTCTATCTCGTCTTCAACGAAGGCTACGCGAGCACCGCGGGATCAAGTGTGCATCGCGCCGACCTCGCCAACGAGGCCATCCGTCTCACGCGCGCGGTGCACGCGCTGCTGCCGGCGCATGGCGAGGTGTCGGGGCTGCTCGCGCTGATGCTCCTGACCGACGCGCGCCGCGCCGCGCGCACCGGCCCGGACGGCCAGCTCGTTCCGCTGGACGAGCAGGACCGTACCCTGTGGAATCGCGCGCAGATCGACGAAGGCATCGCGCTCGTGTCCGCGGCGCTGGGCGGCGACGTGGTGGGGCCGTACCAGGTGCAGGCCGCGATCGCCGCGGTACACGACGAAGCGGCCCGCGCGGAAGACACCGACTGGCCGCAGATCCTGGCGCTCTACGAGGTGCTGCGCCGCATGGCCGACAACCCGATGGTGGAGCTCGGCCATGCGATCGCCACGGCCATGGTGCAGGGCCCCGCGGCAGGGCTGGCGCGGCTCGCCCTGCTCGACGCCGACGCGCGGGTGCGGGGTCATTACCGGCTCGACGCCGTGCGTGCGCACCTGCTCGAGATGTCGGGCGACCCCGATGGCGCGGCGCGGCACTATCGGGCCGCGGCGGAGCGGACGATGAGCCTGCCGGAGCGCGACTACCTCACGCTGCGCGCCGCGCGGGCTGCGGCATCCGGGGCGCGCCGTGACCGCCAGGTCGCCATGTGACTCGGGTCACACGGCCGGTTGGGTCGCTGGGGGGTTATATTGAAGAGCTCGCTTGTACCCTTCCAGTCGAGATACACCTGTATGGAGCTCTCCCGCCTCGCCGTCCCGCGCGTGCTGCGCATCGCCGGCATCGTCGACTTCGTGATCGCCTGCCTCTGCATCACGTCGCCCAGGCTGCACTCCTCCCTCGGCAGCCTGGCGACGTACGCCTTCGGCGCCGTCCTGCTCGCCGGCTCGGCGATCATGTTCATCCTCGCGCGTCGCACGGAGCGGCAGGCCGCGCAGATGCCCGTGTCGCCCAGCCCGGCCACGGGCTGATCCTTCGGTTCAGGCACCGGCCGCCTCTGTCGGCGGTGCGGGCTGGCGAACAGATTCCGGCTTCCCTTCCGGAGTACCGCCATGCCATTCGGGCGCACCTGGGACGACTGGATCGCGAGCTACGCCCAGAGCCACCAGAACCCGTTCAACCGGTTCTGCCACACCGTCGGCATCCCGCTCATCGCGCTGTCGGTGCCGCTCTTCGTGGTTGCGCTGTTCGTGCACCGCTTCTGGCCCGTGCCCACGACGATGTTCCTCGTGGGGTGGCTCTTCCAGTTCGCCGGCCACGCGGTGGAGGGAAAGCCGCCGGAGTTCCTGAAGGACTGGCGCTACCTGTTCGTGGGGCTGCGCTGGTGGAGGGCGAAGGTGGCCGGGCGGGCCTGACTCAGCGGGGGCGCTGCTCCCACTCCGTCCGGCCCACCTCGTCCAGCCGGCGGAAGTCGTCGTCGGTGAGCTCGAGACCCGCGGCGGCGACGTTCTCCTCGAGGTGCTTCACGCGGCTCGTGCCCGGGATGGGGAGCATGACCGGGCTGCGCCGGAGCACCCATGCGAGCGCGACCTGCGCCGGCGTCGCGCTGAGTCGGCGCGCCACCTCGTCGAGCACGCTCCCCTCGCGCGCCAGGTTGCCGGCGGCGAGCGGGAACCATGGGATGAAGGCGATCCCCTCGCGCTCGCAGTAGTCGAGCACCGCTTCACTCTGCCGGGTGACGAGGTTGAACATGTTCTGCACGCTCGCCACGGCGAAGTGCGCGCGCGCCGCCTCGATCTCCTCCACGTTGACCTCGCTGAGGCCCACGTGCCGGATCAGGCCCTCGCGCTGCATGTCGGCGATGACGCCGAACTGCTCGTCGTGGCTGACGCGCGCGTCGATGCGGTGCAGCTGCCAGAGGTCGATGCGCTCCACGCCCAGCCGTCGCAGGCTCATGAGCACGCACTGGCGGAGGTACTCGGCGCGCCCCACCGGGAGCCAGATGTCGGGACCATGGCGGGTGAGCCCCCCCTTCGTGGCGACGACGACGTGCGATCGCTCGTACGGATGGAGCGCCTCGCGGATGAGCGTCTCGCTCACCTCGGGGCCATACGAGTCCGCGGTGTCGATGAAGTCGACGCCGAGCTCCGGCAGGCGGCGCAGCACGCGCAGCGCCTCGTTGCGGTCCGCGGGCTCGCCCCAGATCCCCTTCCCGGTGATGCGCATGGCGCCGAAGCCGAGCCGGTTGACCGTGAGGTCGCCGCCGATGGTGATCGTGCCGCTGGCCGTGGCCGTGGGTGCCGTCATGATGTGACCGCCTGGTTGAGTGTCGATGTATGCGCCAGGCGCGCATTGCGCAGGAATCGGGCTATCGGATTGGCGCTGGGCCTTCCGCGTACGCGAATCTCCTCGAATGTGCAGCGAATCTCCACGAGGCTCGTTGTCCGTGAAGCAGTCATGGGGGGCGGTTTATCGTAGCCATTCGCTATACATTCGACGGCATTCGCGTACACGGACAGCAATCCCGAGATGATGACCAGAACAGTTGGCCGAATCGCATTCCTCGCCCTGATGCTGTCGTCGTGCGCCCGCGCGACGATCCGGTCCGACACCACTACGCGTGCCGCCGAGTGCTCCAGCTGCGCGGAGTGGAACGCGCCGCATGCGGCGGTGCGGCTGCACGGCAACACCTGGTACGTCGGCACGAACGGGCTGAGCGCGCTCCTGGTCACGTCGCCCGCGGGCCACGTGCTCATCGACGGTGGGCTGCCGGAATCGGCGCCGCTGATCATGGCGAACATCCGCGCGCTGGGCTTCAGGGTGGAGGACGTGAAGCTCATCGTGAACTCGCACGCGCACTTCGACCACGCCGGCGGCCTCGCGGCGCTCCAGCAGGCGTCGGGAGCGCGGGTGATCTCGAGCGTCCCCAGCGCGGCGTGGCTGCGGGCCGGCGCGGCCGGCAGGGACGATCCGCAGTTCGGCACCGGGCTGCCGTTTCCGCCGGTGGGCGCGGTGTCCACGCTCGCCGACGGTGAGACGGTGCGTATCGGCCCGCTCGCCCTCACGGCGCACCTCACGGCCGGCCATACGCCCGGCGGCACGAGCTGGAGCTGGCGCTCCTGCGACGACGCGGGCCGCTGCGAGGACTTCGTGTACGCCGACAGCCAGACCCCGGTCTCGGCCGACGATTTCCTGTTCACCCGGAGCATGACCTACCCCGCGGCGCTCGCCGACTTCGCGCGCGGGCAGGCGGTGCTGGAGGGGCTCTCGTGCGACGTGCTGGTGACGCCGCATCCGTCGGCATCACGACTGTGGGAGCGCGTGGCCTCGGGCACGCTGGTGGACCGCGATGCGTGCCGCCGGTATGCGGCGGCGGCGCGTGCGGCAGTCGCGCGGCGGGTGGCGAGCGAGCAGGGGCGCTGACCGTCGACGAGTGACGCGGCGTCGCTCGTGCTGCGCCGGTGGCCTGGTCCTGTTCAACCACGGATTCCATCGTACTGGCGCGCTGGTCCTCGGCGAGCGAGGCTGGAGGGTCAACAGCGGGGGACTGCTCACGCATCCAATCGGATTGGTGCGAGGTGACGCAGCCCGCCGAAATGGCCCGCCACGCCCTCGCGCGACGAGCCGGCACTGCTCCTTTACTCGTCGAGAGGGTACGAGGGCTGGCCACCGCAACTGATGGGGGTGCGGGGCCGAGATCTCCGTCCCGCACGAAGGGTCGGGGACGGTGCCTGCGTTTCAACAGCATTTGACCGCGGAGGACGCGGAGGACTGCTCAGGGCCCTCGCGCGCGAGGGCCCCTCCTCCTTTCCGCACCGGACATCCCGTGTCTCATCCGAGATCGCGGGAGAGCCGGCCACCGTGAGTTTGGGGGGGTGCGGGGCAAAGATCTCAGCCCCGCACCCTCCATCAGTTGCGAGGGTTAGCCCTCGTACCCTCTCGACGAGTAAAGGAGCAGTGCCGGCTCGTCGCGCGAGG